>DRJW01000391.1 GCA_011052055.1 Nitrospirota bacterium | reverse complement strand
TAGCTCTGGTGTCGATAATAGCGTTGGAAGCGCTCAAAGAAAAGGCGGATATAAAACCGTTGGCGGCCGCAGGTCACAGCCTGGGCGAATTTTCCGCCTGCTTTGCCGCCGGAGCCATTGAATTCGCCGACGTAATAAAGCTGGTGCGGCGAAGGGGTGAATTAATGCAGTCGGCTGTCCCTGCCGGAGAAGGCGCGATGGCCGCCATTATCGGGCTTGACGCCGAAACTGTGGGCAAGATTTGCTCGCAAGCCGGGGGGATGGTCTGCCCGGCCAATTTCAACAGCCCGGAGCAAACGGTGATCGCCGGAAAAACTGGCGATGTGAGCAAAGCAATACAGCTCGCCAAAACCGGTGGCGCGAAAAAAGTGGTGGAGCTTCGTGTCAGCGCGCCGTTTCACACTCCACTAATGGCTCTTGCGCAAGATGGCTTAAGAGAGTTTATGAAGTCGATAACGTTCAAAGACCCGGAATTTCCGGTAATCCGCAACGTGGACGCAGGCCTGAGCAAGACTGCTGGCGACGTGGAGAAAGGGCTCATACGCCAGGTCACCGGCTGTGTGCGCTGGGTTGATTCGATGAAAAAACTCGCCGGAATGGGGGCCACCCGCGCTCTTGAAATCGGCCCTGGCAGGACGCTTGGCGGGCTTATGAAGCGCATCGACAGATCTATAAAAGTGACGCAATCGGGAACGGCTGAAGACATTGAAAAAATAGCTAATATTTTAAATGGACAGATATAGGAGAAAAACCATTATAATCATTTGCGCTACGCGGGATTTATTAACTAAAAGCTTTGAAACATCCGGCCGGAAAGTTATACTTACCGCCAACGCTTGAGCGTTTTGGTGTCATATGCTTTCAGGTTTAAAACGCCGGGTCGGAGAGGAGTCGAAACATATTACGCGGTTTCGCGTCTCTCCCCCTGGAAAATCAGCGAGACCGGGCGCCGGGCGCCGGGCGGCGGGCGTTGTTTTGCGGAAAGCGAAGAAATGGATATTGCTTTATATTTTTTAGGTTTGAATTACAATAGTTAAATGACTTTTCAGGAGAAGGACTAATGTCGATCGAAGAAAAGGTCAAGTCGATCATTGTCGAGCAACTCGAAGTTGACCCGTCTCAGGTAACATCTGAAGCAAAGTTCGATAGTGACCTGGACGCTGATTCGCTGGACGTGGTGGAGCTTGTGATGGCTTTTGAGGAAGCCTTCGATATCGAAATCCCAGATGAAGACGCCGAGAAGATTTTGACAGTTCAGCAAGCAGTTGATTATATCGCGGGGTCTGCGAAGCAAAGCTAGCCTGATCAGATTCAGAAAAGGTTTTCGCGCTTGTCTTGGCGCCGGGAGATTTTGGCGTCAATTGGCGAATTAATCTGGTAGCATATGAATAATGTCGTCATAACGGGCCTGGGGATGGTCACCCCTCTGGGGATCGGTGTCGATGAGACTTGGAGAGGAATAATCGGCGGACGCTCCGGTATCGGCCCGATCACACGTTTCAACGCAGAAGACTACGCCTGCCGCATAGCAGGGGAAGTCAAAGGCTTCGACCCGCGTGACCATATCGACGGCAAAGAGATCAAAAAGATGGATACCTTTATCCAGTACGCCATCACCGGCGCCAGGGAGGCGCTTTTAGACTCTGGAATCGAACATGAAAAACTTTCCGGCGGTCAGCGTGAAAGGTTCGGCGTCGTCGTGGGGACAGGCATCGGTGGATTATCCGCAATAGAAAAAACTTCTAATATTTTGCGGGAAAAAGGGCCGCGCCGCATCTCCCCGTTCTTCATACCTGCTGTGCTATGTAATCTGGCCGCCGGTCAGATATCTATACTGTTCGGCCTCAGAGGCCCCAGCTCATGCCCTGTCACAGCCTGCACTACAGGGTCTTCGGCGATAGGAGACGCGGGAAGAATGATCGAAAGGGGCGACGCGGACGCAATAATCGCCGGAGGAACGGAATCAGCCATCACCGGTCTGGCCGTGGGCGGGTTTGCGGCGGCTAAAGCCTTGTCGAGACGCAACGACGAGCCTGAGAAAGCCAGCCGTCCCTTCGATAGCGACCGTGACGGCTTTGTAATTGGAGAAGGGTGCGGAGTCGTTGTCCTGGAGAACAAACAGATCGCCCGCGCAAGAGGCGCCAGAATTTACGCCGAGCTGGCAGGATACGGTATGAGTTCCGACGCATACCATATCACCGCGCCTCCGGAAGGCGGACAGGGAGCGGCCCGGTGCATGGATCATGCGATAAAAGACGCTGGTATAGAGCCTGGACAAATAGGTTATATAAACGCCCACGCAACCTCCACAATGGCGGACACGATTGAGACACGGGCTATCAGAAAAACTTTTGGCGGGAGCGCCGACGATCTGGTCGTCTCATCTACCAAATCGATGACCGGGCACCTGTTGGGCGCCGCCGGGGGCATCGAGGCTATTTTCGCTATGAAAGCGTTGGAGACCGGGATTATCCCGCCAACCATTAACCTGGACAATCCCGATCCCTCATGCGACCTGTTTTACGCGCCCCATGACGCGGTAAAACGGGAAATCAGCTACTCCATCTCCAATTCTTTCGGATTCGGAGGGGTGAACGGATCCTTGATCTTTAAAAAATATGAAGCTTGAGTATGCTTGTTGAGAAACGGAGAGAGGAGTTAAGAGAGCTGGCCAACCGTTTTGGCCATGCTCTTAAGAATCCGCAACTGCTTAACAAGGCGCTTACACACAAATCTTTCGCGAATGAAAACCAGCTTCTCAGGCTAAAAGACAACGAACGCTTCGAGTTTCTCGGCGACTCTGTTATCGACCTGATCGTCTCCAGATATCTTGTGCACCAGAAGCTTGATATGTCCGAAGGAGAGCTTTCCAAGATAAGGGCCCAGATAGTCAATGAGCAGTCGCTGGCCGGGTTCGCAAGGGACATAGACCTTGGCAAGTACATGTTGTTGGGCAAAGGTGAGGAAACCAGTGGAGGACGTGAAAAAAATTCCCTCCTCTCCAACACCTTCGAGGCTGTTATAGCCGCCCTGTTCGTCGATTCTTCTTTTGCCGATGTCTATCAAATGTTCTTAGGCCTGTACAGGCGCCCCATAGACAAAATAACGGAGGAAAAAAGAATAACAGACTATAAAGGGCAACTTCAGAAACATTGTCAATCGCGCATCCTGGCCAAACCCCAGTACCGGCTTATCTCTGAAAACGGGCCGGATCACAACAAGGTTTTCAAGATTCAGGCCTTTATCCTCGGAGAGCCTTACGGCATCGGAATGGGCAAGACCAAAAAAGAAGCGGAACAGGCGGCGGCCAGGATCAGCTATGATTTGCTAATGGCGCGAAGTAAACAGACTGTCTGATCGCTCATCCCGTGGATTTGGTCAACCTCGCCGAACTGTTTTTATCGATTCAGGGCGAAGGATCCAGGGCGGGACTCCCATGCGTGTTCATCCGTCTTTCAGGGTGCAACCTTGATTGTTCTTACTGTGACTCCCAATACGCCGCCAGAGGCGAAGGGGAGAGAAAAAAAATTTCCGTGATAACCGGCCGCGTCGGGCGTTTCGGCGTAAAGCTGGTTCAGCTTACAGGCGGCGAGCCGCTGATCCAGCCGGGCGCGGGGCCGCTTTTAAGAATGCTTTGCGATCAAGGTTATGAGGCTCTGGTGGAGACAAACGGCTCTGTCGATCTTAAGCCTTTCGACCCCAGGGCGAAATATATTGTGGATATTAAAACTCCCGGATCGGGGGCGGGAGAGAGTTTCCTTGAGTCTAATTATGAAAATCTAAGAGACTGCGATGAAGTGAAATTCGTGGTCACGTCAAAAGATGATTTCGACTGGGCTGTGGCGCTGACAAAACAACGGGGCCTTGATAAACGCCATACTCTCCTCTTTTCTCCCGCGTGGGGGCTGGTCAAGCCTGAGGATATGGCTCAATGGCTGATTGATTCAGGCGTCGAAGGCAGGCTGAGCCTCCAGATTCACAAACTTATCTGGGGGCCTGACGCCACCGGAGTGTAGGGAAAGCGCTCCTTATCCAAGGGCCCGACGCCACCGGGGCGTAACGGGATGTAGGGCAGGTACTGCTCCTGCTAGTGGGCCCCTGGGCGCAGAGCAAGCGGGCCCCCGTGGCCCCCCGTGGCCCCCGGCGCCCCTCCCCCCCCTGATGGCCCTTGTTCAACCGCTGAAAATGCGTGTGAAATCGTTGTAAAACGCCAGCGCCATGAGGCTCATCAACATGAAGACACCTATCTGCTGGGCTATCTCCTGGTGTTTGAGTTTCACCGGTTTGCCCGCCACAGCCTCGATAGAGAAAAAGAGCAGGTGCCCTCCGTCCAGGACAGGAATTGGCAAAAGGTTCAAAATCCCCAGGTTCACGGAGATCATCGCGATAAACAGGGCAAGGTTTGCGATCCCTGTTTTAGCCGCCTGTCCCGCCATTTGCATTATGCCGACCGGCCCTGCTATCTGGTCCGCTGGTATTTCGCGGGTTATAAGCTTTGAAATCGCCCAGACCGTAAGCTTGACAACCCCCCAGGTCCACTCGACGCCTTTAAAAGCGGCCTCATGGAGCGGGTAGCTTTTCACCACCTGTCTTGGTATCACGCCTATTCTGCCGATGGTTATATCCTTTCCATCGATTCCTTTCGCCGTATATTCGGCGGGGGTAATCTGAATCGTCAGCTGATCGGATCCACGGGCTATGTCGAAATCGAGTTTCTTGCCGGGAGATTTGCGAATGGCGTCCTGCACCTGCCGCCATGTCTCGATCTGGACTCCTCCGATGGCGTCTATCCTGTCCCCCTCTAGAAGACCGGACGATTGGGCGGGGGTGTCATCGACAACCTGGTCGATGATTCTTGATCCTTCAGGAAGCCCGTACAAGGCCGCCAGCGACACCAGCGCAACAGCCAGGACAATATTGAAAACCGGCCCGGCGGAGACAATGACAAGACGCTTCCATACAGGCTGGTTTAAAAAAGCGTCTTCCTCGTTCTCCACTTCCTCCGCCGCGTCTCCGTAGAACTTCACGAACCCGCCCAGAGGAATGGCCGAAACAAGATACTCTGTATCCCCCACCTTTTTGCTGACGAGCTTGGGGCCGAAACCGATAGAAAACTTCTCGACCCTGACCCCGACAAGCCGGGCGCTTATAAAGTGGCCATATTCATGAACAACGATTAGAAGCCCCAGAATAACTAACGCGGAAAGACCGAACTGGGCCCAACCGTAAAGGCGCTCAAAGGTAACCGCGTCGAAAAATGATATTAAACTGATCGTACTCATAAACTCAATATTCCCTTTTATCCGCCCGGAATTTTAGTCATCGACCGAACCTGCGCCCCTGCCGGAGGCTCAAACCTGAAAATAGACATGTCAGGCGATGCGGTCCGATTTACATTTGTAAATGTCAGGCTGTTTTTATTTCCAAGATAATCCACCATCACAATCTCCCTGATCTCGTATGTCTGGTCATCAACTGTTAATAAAATCGCTTTAACGCCAGGTTGCGGCTCTTTTGGAGAAAGTTTGAAACTGACCAGCCCCAGTTTACCGTTTTTTCCGCCGGAAGCCAATTCGATATTGAAAATGCTTGATAATGGCTCATCCCCGGCGAGGAACAGGGCCGGAGATCTGGGGTGAAGGTAACCGCTTAAACTATCGAAATAAGCCACGTTGTCTTCGGGATCAAAATACCATAGTTTTTTCCCATCCGCCACCAGGAGAAGGCCCGCCGGTTTTTTATAGTCCCATCTCATTTTCAGCGGCTTCACTATCGTCACCACGCCGTAAGAAAACATGGTCTTTCCAAAACCTTTGTTTGTTGTCTCCTGAGTAAACTCGGCCGTCATAGCCCTTGTCCGGTCGAAAGACTCTTGAACTTTACCTATTATCTCTTCGAGATCAGACGCGCCGAAAATCGAAACCGGCGAAGACAAAAACAGCAATAAGAGTAGCGCCACTCTGAATATCAGGTTTTTCATGCTTAACGGGACCACGAGCTGTTATGCGATAAGTCTTTTTAATAATGTGATATAGCTTTCCTGCCGGAGCCGGGTTTGACAGCTCCTTTGGCGATAAGCTGTATGGCTTTTGGATACAACAGATGCTCTTGCTTTAGAATTCTAGCGCTTAAGGTCTCCACCGTGTCATCCGGCAAAACCTCCACAGCTGACTGCAAGATTATGGGGCCGGTATCAACGCCCTCATCGACAAAATGAACTGTGCAACCAGATATCTTCACCCCGTAATCGAGCGCCTGCTTTTGCGCTTTCAGGCCGGGAAAAGAGGGGAGCAGGGCCGGGTGAATGTTTACCACCCATCCGTTGAATCGATCCAGAAACGCCGGGGAGACAAGGCGCATGAAACCAGCCAGACAGACAAGATCGGCCCCCGCCTCTTCGGCCGCGTCGGCCAACGCCGAGTCGAACTCCTCTCTCAAGCCGAATTTTTCCCGCTCCAGCGCCACAGCCTGGATCGAGTGTTTCCTTGCGCGCTGTAGCGCTTTAGCGTCCGGATTGTCCGAAATTACAATTGCGATCCTGGCGTCGATCCTCCCTGCCTCACATTCGTTTATAAGCGCCTGCAGGTTCGATCCATTTCCTGAAGCGAGCGCGGCCAGGTTTAACTTACCGCCCGATCGCATACCGGTTTTTCTCACGTTTCTGGTTTTTAAGGTTTTCTTTAATTTTCACAACCAGCTCCGCGTTTTGGGTATGCCCGCTTTTTCTGGCGGTAAACCGCCCCTTTATGGGACGGCCCAGCAGATAAAGGTCGCCGATGAGATCGAGAATTTTATGCCGCGCAGGCTCGTTCGGAAAACGTAGAGGCGTATTAATCACTTTCTCGCTATCTATCAAAATAACGTTCGACAGCTTCCCTCCGATGGCGAGGCCAGCCTCTTCGAGAGTTTTGATATCCCGCAAAAATCCGAATGTCCTGGCCGGAGCGATGGTTTCTTTGTAATGGGCTCCCGATTCATAAACATAGCGATGCTCCTGTTTTCCTATGGGAGAAGGATAGTCGAGGTAGTAATGTATGGAGAACTCATCCGACGGCTCCACCGAAAGGTAAGGCCCCCCTTGAGGGTCGCCTACAGATATGCGCCGGTCGATAACTATCTGCTCGATAATATCCCCCTGCTCTTTAACGCCCCCGTTTTCTATGATCTGACAGAAATCAATGGCGGATCCGTCCATTACCGGAGCCTCGTCGCCTATTTTTACCAGCAGGTTGGTTATCTGATAGCTGTGCAGGGCGGACATAATATGCTCTACCGTTTTTATTGTTACCTCACCATCTGAAAGAGTGGTGGCGTACTCGGTGGAGCGTATATTTTCGAAAATCGCAGGCAGACGCCTCCCGGAGCCGATATCCCAGAAAACAATCCCGGAGCCGGGTGGAAGCGGAGAGAGAATCAGCCCGGTTTTCAGGCCAGAATGCAGTCCTTCGCCGCAAAGAACAACCGAGGCGCCGATGGTGCGTTGCGGCTGGAAGTTCTTTTTCTTTCCTCTGGCCGTTACGGCCTTTTGCCCCGGCGCCGGCTGGTTATCAGGCTTAATCATTCTGACGTCATTCATCATCCTTCCCTGGCCGGCTATGATGATATGCTCGCCTGTGAGGGTGTCTCCTTCGCAGGCCAACACCGCCAGCTCTATAATGTTATAAAGCTCCTGGGTCTGCCCTGGAAGAGAGGAGCGCTTGAGCGCTTTAATAAAGTTGCTGTCAACTGTTTCGATACTCTTGTCATATTTAAAAGAGAAGTCTCTGGTAAATTTTCTGGTTAGTTCGGGTATGTCTTGCCTGCGGGATGACAACGGCTCGATACGCAGAGTCGATGTCACAAAATATTCGCGTAATCCCTTGGCCAGGCCTCGTTTTCTCGATCCGTTATCCTCGATTTCCCCGCATGATGCGAAAATCCGTGATTTAAACTCCAGTTTTTCCAATTTTCCATGAAGCTTGACAACGCCGCTCGTAAGCGCTTTTAAAAGCCGACGCTGGAGTTTTAAAGAGAGTTTGTCTATCCGGTCAAAAAATATGGCTCCTTCGCCAGCTTTTTCAAAACCGGACTCATCTCCTCCCCCGGCGGCGCCGTTTTTGTTTTCTCGCGCGCCGCTGAAAAGAGCAGAGTCGAAGCTCTCCTCATCTAGCAGTCTGCACGCTATTTTTACGAACGGATAATCACGTTTTACCGATTTCTTATGAATCAGGCGGGCGGCGATTTCTTTGCCCAGCCCTGAGGCGCCAGAGATAAGGACAGGATCGTCGCGGGTGGAGGTTGTCTTGATAGAAGCCCGCGTCTCTTTTATTGGAAGTGATAGTCCGGCGAACCAGTTGTCGATTAAAATATCATGATCGAACTCCTCTCCTCCCGGTTTCTTTTCACGCCGGTAACTAAGGGCGCTCGATATCGTTTTTAATATCGAGTCGAGTGAAAACGGCTTTTCTATAAAGTCGAAAGCCCCAAGCTTTGTGGCTTTAACGGCGGTGTCGATGGCGCCGTGGCCGCTCATCATAATAACTTCAGTCTCTGAGCTGAAATTTTTCAGTATCTCAAGGGTCTGGATCCCGTCGATTCCAGGGATCCATATATCCAGAAGAACAAGATCCGGCGCCACGGAGCGGACCATCCGCAGGGCCTCCTCCCCGTCTCCAGCCAGTGAAACGTCATACCCCTCGTCCGACAGAACGTTTAAGAGCGATCCGCGAATATTCTCCTCATCGTCTACAACGAGTATTTTTCCTTTAGTCATGCGCTCATCTGATATTAAACCGCCATTGGACAATAAAAGCATAGGATCCTGATTTTATCACTATTCAATGCTCAGTTCGATGGTAAACCGGGAGCCTTTGGGGCTGTTATCGTTCACATAAATTTTTCCGCCATGATCCTCGACAACACGGCTGACGATCGCCAGGCCTAACCCTGTCCCTTTTTCTTTCGTAGAGAAATACGGTTTGAATATATTGTTTTTTATAGATTCAGGCACTCCGTGGCCCGTGTCAGAAACTTCGAGGATTACTTTGCCCTCTTGATGATTGGCCCTAGTGCAAATAGTAATTTCGCCACCGCCGTTTAGCGCGTCCATCGCGTTTTCCACAAGGTTTATTATAACGCGCCTTATCTGCTCTGCGTCAATATTCACCAACTGGATGGAAGGGTCGAGATCGGTAAGCAACTTGACGCCTGGCGCCGTGTCTTTGTACAGCTTCACAATTTCAAAAACCAGATCGTGCATCAGGTTTGGCTCTGGCCTTAACTCCAGCGAAGCGGTATCGGACTGTCTGGCGAATTTAGAAAACCTGTCCACCAATGTTTTGAGCTGATCGACTTCCTGTATAATTATGTTTGTGGCGTCATCGAGCACTTTGGGAAAGTCTTCGGCTTTTTGCTGATATTTGCGCCGCATCCTCTGGGCGTTGAGCTGGATGGGAGTCAGGGGATTTTTTATCTCATGGGCGATCTGCCGCGCCATTTCCCGCCATGCGATGGTTCTCTGGGCGGCGATAAGGTCGGTCACATCGTCGAAAACGAAAACCATTCCCATATATTGACCGTTATGATCGGTTAACACAGAAACACTGGTTTTTAAAGTGCGCCTTCTGCCGTTTACACTCATGTTAATTTCCCGCTCTATAGTTTTACCTCCCGCGTCGCTCATTTCCCGGATCACTTTTCGTATCGCGCTTAGATGCGACGATTCGAATATTTTTTTGTAATTGCGGCCTCGCGCTTTAGACCTTGAGACGCCGAATGTGCCGGCCGCGGACTCATTTATTGTCGTTATCTCCCCTGTCTTGTCTATCGAGATAACGCCTCCGACGTTTTCGAGAACCGCTTCGATATACTGTCCCCGGTGATAAAGCTCCGTGTTCGATTCCGAAAGCTCCTTGTTCGAACGCTCGATCTGCTCCTTGAAGTTTTTAAGATCGAGCGTCATATTGTTAAACGCGTTTATAAGGCGCCCGATTTCATCGTTCTTGGCCGGGATGTCCACGCGCACATCCAGGTTTCCTTTAGCGACAGACTCGGTGGCTTCCGACAGCTTTTTTAGCGGAACGGTAATCCCCTTGGCGATATAGAAACCAAACCAGATCGCCGAGAAGACCACAACAAGAGTCACCAGCGTAAGGGTGACCTGATAAGACGCCTTGATTATCTCTTTTTTAAGCGTCAACTGCTTGTAATCCTGAAAGGCGTTGACTATGGAGTGTACTTTTTCGATCATCTCCTGCGAGACCAGCTTGATAACAACCACGACTCCTTTTACTTCTCCCGATTTCAGGTTTGGCGGCGTCGGCATGACAGAAATGGCAAGATTGTTCTCGCCCCTTTCCTCTACTTTGGAGACAGCCTCTCCCAGGGCGGCCTTGGCCAGCATTTCAGAGTGCGTCTTAAGATTAAAACTTATGACGCCTGACGAAGGATATTTGACAGCCTGTGAAATCAGCTCGAAATCGGCGTTATAAACCTGGATCATATCCACGTCATATTCGGAGATTTTCTGTTTGAGAATCGCCGAAAGCTTTCCCCTCCGCCTCTTGCCGGTCAGGGCGCGCTTTTCTATAAGCCTGGAAATATACATAGCGCGCGCGGTTGTTTTGTTTTCCGAATCACGGTAAAGGCTTTCGGCCACCTGGAGCGACTCCTGCAAGGTCTGCTCAATCTGCGAGTTGATCCATTTGTCAACAGTGTCGCTTATAAGCTCGGAGGCCACAGCAAACATCAACGCGGAAGGAATAAGGGTCATCGCCAGAAAAGCTATTACCAGCTTGGTTTGAAAACGCGATCCGGCCATCCCGCCCCGCCTTTCAAAATAAAGCTTCACAATGTTGCGAACAACGAGGAGCACCATGACGACCAGCAAAATCAGGTTGAGATTAAGAACCAGGGCCACCGCGATATCATTGGATATGGGGGCGTCCACGCCGGAGTCCTGAAGCAGGATGGCGGCCGCTGTCATGATGGCAAAGAGAATCGAGGCGCCCAGTATCACATAGCGTGTTTTTCTTTTGCGCCGGGTGACAATGTCGTTCGGGTCAAGCTCGTCGTATTTGCCGGGTATTACGAGCCATTTGGCCAGGCTCAAAGCCTTTTGTATAAAAAGCCTGATGGTCATGTCTGGATCACTTGTCTGGTATTAGCTATTACCTGCTCGATTTTCTGTGGGCGGCGCCGTTGACAGGAAATGTCGTGGAGTTCGTCCATTCTGTGTCAAAATCGAGAAAAGACATGAAGAAAAGGATATAGTTAAAAGGTGGTATTAGTTTTATCTGGTTCATTTTGCACCGAACCCGCACCTTGTATAAGGCTGATTTGTCAAGACCTTCAACAGGCCCCAGGTCAAAGTTTTCAATGTGGGTCATCCATTTTTCAAGCTCCTGAGCTTTCTTGAATACCAGAGGCTCCATTACTACTTTCGAGCCGGGCTGTATGTTTTTATCGCGTTTTGCGACAGGGTGTTCACCTGCTTCTCCGGTTTCATTAAAGTTAGCGTTCTCAAGCTCGGCTTTAAAATCTATATCGTCTTCATCTTCATCCTTTTTCTCCCACGCCAAATATTCTTTTTTCAAAGCGTCAAACTTCACCATCCTTTTCAGCGCGACTCTATAAACTGTTTTGTTCCACATAAAACCCCTTAGACGTTTAAGTTGTAGCAAGTAGGTAAATGTGACAGGGGCTCCGCTGTTGATCGACTTTCTCATTTTTGGCGTAAAAGCGCCTTTCAATGTGGCCGAGACGATAACACTTTGCGAAGAGCCGGCCTTTATGACATTGACTATATGCGCGTCGTCCGCGAACGCGAAAGCGCCGCCAAGCGCAACGATAAGAAGCGAGACCGGCAGAAGCGATAATACTGAATGAAACAGAGTATCCAAATTACGAGTCATGGGAAAAATTTTCTTTAATTTCAATATGTTATTTGACGCAAATAATTAGTTCGATTATACGAGTAATGGAACATGAATCAAACTGCTTTATATGCCTGAGTTGACATATGCGCTTTTAAATCAAAGGAATAAGCGCCTTTACCTTTTCGGGCTAAATATGGTCATCGCCAGAGGAGGGAGGGTTATTGAAATAGTGTTGGGCCACTGGTTACAGACAGCGGGCTTTGCCCATACACCTCCTTTGTTACCCACATTGGATCCAAAATAATCTTCAGAGTCGGAGTTTAAAACCTCTTGATAAAAACAGTTTTCAGGAACCCCTATTTTGTAATCATACCTGACTACTGGAGTAAAATTAAAAACGAAAAGCATATAATCGTCTGGATTTTTCGATTTCCTGATAAATGAGATCGTCGAAGACTCGGCGTCGTTAAGGTCTACCCATTCGAATCCGTGGAACGAAAAATCATCTTCCCACATGCACTTGCTGTCGCGATACAGTTTTCCGAGATGAGTCATATATTTTTGCAGACGGGCGTGCGGCCTGTATTTAAGCAGGCCCCAGTCAACCGAAGTGTCGTGATCCCACTCGCTCCACTGGCCGATATCGCCCCCCTGAAAAATCAGTTTCTTTCCCGGATGGGCGTACATGTATCCGAACAGTAGCCTGAGATTTGCAAATTTGCTCCATCGGTCACCCGGCATCTTGCCTATTAACGATCCTTTCCCGTGAACGACTTCGTCGTGGCTCAGCGGCAGGACGAAGTTTTCATGAAAGGCGTAGAGCAGGGAGAAAGTAAGGTTCTTATGATAATACTTTCTGTAAATGGGATCGGCGCTGAAATATTTGAGTATGTCGCTCATCCATCCCATGTTCCATTTAAAGGTGAACCCCAATCCTCCCAGATGCGCCGGTCGGGAAACGCCTCCCCACGAAGTAGACTCCTCGGCTATGGTCATCACACCGGGAAATTTCTCATGAACCAGTATGTTCATCTTCCGCAAAAAATCTATCGCCTCCAGGTTTTCTCTCCCACCGAATATGTTCGGCTCCCATTCGCCCTCCTCCCTTGAGTAGTCGAGGTAGAGCATCGACGCGACCGCGTCCACCCTGATTCCGTCGATATGGTAAAACTCCAGCCAGAAAAGAACCGACGAATAGAGAAAATTTCCCACCTCGCGCCGGCCACAGTTAAAGATCAGCGTTCCCCAGTCTTTATGCTCTCCTTTGCGCCAGTCTTCATGCTCGTAAAGCGCGCTACCGTCGAACCTTCTCAGGCCGAAATCGTCTTTGGGAAAGTGGGCCGGCACCCAGTCGATAATCACGCCGATGTCATGGTTATGAAGAAAATCAACGAAATATCTAAAATCATCTGGATTCCCGAACCTGGAAGTGGGACAAAAATAACCAGTGACCTGGTAACCCCATGACGGATCGTAAGGAAACTCACCGATTGGCATAAGCTCGATATGGGTATAGTTTTGCTGTTTCGCGTATTGCGCGAGCAATGGCGCAAGCTCCCTGTAGGTAAGCCATTCGTTGTCCGCATTGCGCGCCCACGAGCCGAGGTGAGCTTCGTAGACGCTCATAGGCTTGTTCAAAAGATCTGTTTCGCATCGCCTGGAGAGCCACTCGTCATCATCCCATTCGTAGCTGTCCATATCCCATACCGCGCTGGCCGTTTTCGGGCGCAGTTCGCTGGCGTAGGCGTAGGGGTCGGCCTTGTCGAACAGGTCTCCGTTTTGCGCTTTTATCTCGTACTTGTAAAGCGCCCCCTGGCCAAGGCCGGGAATGAATATCTCCCACACCCCGGATGATCCGAGCATGCGCATGGCGTAGCGCCTGCCGTCCCACCGGCAAAAATCGCCGACTACCGACACCCTTTTGGCGTTGGGCGCCCACACGGCGAGCCTGACCCCCGAAACGCCGTCTATCTCCACAATGTGAGCTCCCAGTTTTTTATGAATTTCGTAATGGTTCCCTTCGTTAAAAAGATGAAGATCGATTTCACCCAATGAAGGAAGAAAACTGTAGGGGTCACGGTTTATGGTGTGCTCGCCGCGATAGGTGACCATGTGCAAGTCATAAGCGAAAATTTTCCGGCCAGGTATGACGGCCTCAAAAAACCCCGCAGGATCAGTTTTTTTCATCTGGTACCGCGCTTTGCGATCATAAATGTCGATGACCGCCACCTCGGCTGCTTCAGGATTGAAACAACGTATCGCCACCCCTGCGTCCGTTTCGTGTATACCGAGGATAGAAAACGGATCGCGATGATCCGCGTTTACAATCCTTTTTATCTCTGATTCCATAGCCTTACCGGCCCGGCGGATTTTAGCAGACATTGAGTTTTTTAACTTTATTAAAGATCAATAAAAACAGGTTAACACTCTAACTTGAAATAGGTTCCTCTCAGAACGGTTTTACCTTAAATGATAAGCCTGTCAATTGCCAGTAAGCTCGTGGAAACATGAGGGGGGGGGCGCCTGAATATCAGGCGCCAAGCCGGTTTCTCGCCTAATTGTCAGGCGCCCAGATTGCCTAAAAAAAGAGCGCGTCTTTGCTAACAGGTTACATATCAATTCATTATATAAATCTGACTTGTTGGCATCGGGTTTGCTCTTGTCAGGTGGTGTACATGGTTACAAGGGCAAGAGAGGGGCAAAACAGGATTATCCGTTTACCGCTCAATATTGATTGTTAAAAATTTTAGCAGAGGAGATTTTATGCGAAAGTTAGGATTGCTAGCCGCAGTAATGGTATTAATGCTGGGTAACGCCTCTATCGGACATGCGACCCCATCCACCCAGATATGGATACCGTCCACTGATATCCAGGGATACATGACGCCTCATCTGGGCGTGGATAACTATAACACCATAGGCAAGAAGGGGAAGGATGGCGGTGGTATGTTCCCGACCACGTATGGACTTACCATGGGCCTCGTCCCGTCAGAAGTTTGGGGAATAGAGGTAGGCATAGATATGATGGAGGCTTCCGACGATCCGTTATATTTCAACGCCAAGGTCGGTGTGGCCGAAGGCGCGTTCGGCGACTGGTCCCCTTCGCTTGCGGTGGGCGGATATGGGTTCGGCACGAAAGAAGACTCAACCGACTACAACATCATTTACGCGCTGGTGGCCAAGACTTTCGGGGAGTTGGGCAGGTTATCGATTGGAGGTTACTCTGGAAATGACAAATTGTTAGTGGATAACAAAGGCAAAGAAGACAACACCGGCCTTTTAGCTTCATGGGACAAGCAGTTAAGCAAAAAGTTCTGGGGGGCCATCGATTATCAAGGCGGCGCAAACTCGTTTAGCGCGGTAAGCTTCGGCGTCTCTTACGCCCTGTCCGATAAGGCCAGCTTCATCGTGGGATATGACGTTTTCCTGGAGAATGATCTTAACGGCGACGGAGTTGATGACAACAGCAACACAATGACATTTCAGCTCGATGTCAACTTCTAACGGAGGCGTTAATTCGTGGAGTCAATAGCGCGAACGCTTTACAAATAAGGCGGCGGGAGCTATTTCAGTAACTTTATTGATGGAACGGAAAAAATGAAAAAACTAGAAGCGATTATAAAACCCTTTAAGCTCGAAGAGGTAAAAGAGGCTCTGACCGGCGTCGGCGCCCAGGGGCTCACGGTTACCGAGGTAAAAGGTTTCGGGCGGCAAAAAGGCCATACCGAGCTTTATAGAGGCGCCGAGTATACGGTCGATTTCCTTCCCAAGGTGAAAATCGAGGTGGTAATCAAGGCCGATATTGTTGAACAGGCTATAGAGAAGATCACGCAGGCCGCTTCCACCGGCAATATCGGAGACGGAAAAATCTTCGTTACTTCCGTAGAGGAAGTCGTTCGTATCCGCACGGGCGAGAGAGGAGAGGAGGCGATATGAGGAACATTATTAAATTTACGTTTTTTGCGGCGTTAGCCGGTCTGTTTTTTGATATCGCTCCGGCGCTCGCCGAGGAGGAGGCTCCGAAAATCGTCGGAGCCGATACGGCGTGGATGCTTGTCGCCTCGGCCCTGGTGATGCTGATGGTGCCTGGCCTCGCCCTGTTTTACGGAGGCATGGATCGCGGCAAAAACATGCTGTCTACTCTTTTGCTCAGTTTCATAACGCTGGGCGTCATCACGATTCAGTGGGTGCTTTTCGGATATAGCCTGGCGTTCGGAAGCGATATCGGCGGAGTAATAGGCGATTTGTCCTTCTTTGCTTTAAATGGAGTGGGGCTTGAGCCGAACGGAACCATACCCCACCAGCTTTTCATGGTATTTCAGATGATGTTCGCCATCCTCACCCCGGCGCTCATATCGGGAGCTATTGTGGGAAGGATGAAGTTCTCAACGTTTGTCGTCTTCATTCTCCTCTGGTCCACGTTCGTATATGATCCTTTGTGCCACTGGGTGTGGGGCGGAGGATGGATGAGCGGACTGGGCGCTCTGGATTTCGCCGGCGGGCTGGTCGTTCATATCAGCTCCGGGGTTTCCGCTCTTGCGGCCTGCATCCTGCTGGGCAAACGAAGAGGATACCCGGCAGAGCCGATGCCGCCTCACAACCTCCCGCTTACTTTGCTTGGCGCCGGGATGTTATGGTTCGGATGGTTCGGGTTTAACGCAGGATCCGAGCTTGCCGCCGACGGCGTGGCGGCCTCGGCTTTTGTGGTGACGCAGATCGCGGCCGGCTCTGCGGTGCTTGGCTGGCTGTTGACCGAATGGACGCTCAAAGGAAAACCGACGCTGTTGGGAGCCGCTTCGGGCGGCGTGGCCGGGCTTGTGGCGATTACGCCAGCTTCCGGTTTCGTAGGCCCGATATCGGCTATCGTGATCGGCCTGATCGCCGGAGGCGGCTGTTACATGGCCGTAGTCGCCAAGAACAAGTTCGGATACGATGATTCGCTCGACGTGTTCGCCGTTCATGGCATAGGTGGAACAATTGGCGCTTTATGCACCGGACTGTTCGCCACCGCCGCTATCGGCGGAACCGACGGCCTGTTCTTCGGGAACCCGGGCCAGTTCACAACCCAGCTTATAAGCGTGGCGGCGGCGTGGGCGTATAGCTTCGGAGTGACATTCATAATCCTCAAAGTCCTCGACGCTGTGATGGGACTTAGAGTGTCTGAAGAAGACGAGGTGCAGGGGCTTGATCTTAGCCTGCACGGAGAGAGAGCCTACACGCTGTAGTTAAGCGTTATTTCTTATACATTCAGGGGGGCACGGCCCCCGGGCGGCCCCCCTGAAGCTTTTTACACATCGAATTTCTGGAATTTCAAAATGAAATTTAAAATCAGCAAGACATCTATGCGCTCACTAAAAAGGCGCTCACTAAAAAGCCTGCCGCCCCTGCGCCCCACGCTATCGGCTGTGTGTCTTATGACAACGTTTCTGGCCAGTCCGGCCCTCGCCGAGGAGACCTTACCAGCCATAGACTCAGGCTCGGTCGCCTGGATACTTACGGCGACAGCGATGGTGGCCCTGATGACCCTGCCTGGCCTCGCTCTTTTTTACGGTGGCCTTAGCCGCTCTAAAAATACGCTCTCTACGATAATGTATTCATTCACAAGTCTTGCGCTTGTCAGCGTGGTCTGGGTTTTGTGGGGATATTCCCTCGCTTTCGGCCCAGACTTTGGGGGCGTAATCGGCGGACTTGCGCACTTGGGCTTAAAAGGCATTCCCCTGCCCGGCTCGGCGCAAGCTCAAAACATAAATATGGGATTGTCTATTCCCGATTCGATCTTCGTCGTTTTCCAGGGCGTTTTCGCCGTCATCACCGTGGCGCTCATATCCGGCTCATACGCAGAGCGGGTGCGATTTCCGGCTTTTATTCTCTTCTCTTTGTTGTGGGTCACTTTCATTTACGCTCCGCTCGCCCATTGGGTGTGGGGAGGCGGATGGCTGGCCAGGCTCGGAGCGCTCGATTTCGCTGGCGGCACGGTAGTGCATATCGCCTCAGGCGTCTCCGGGCTTGCGGCGGCGATGTTCATTGGCAAACGCAAAGGGTACGGCCAGGATATGATAATGCCCCACAACGTCCCTATGGTCGTCATCGGCGCCGGACTGCTATGGTTCGGATGGTTCGGATTTAACGCAGGCTCCGCCGTGGCCGCCGATAGCCTGGCCGCCAGCGCTTTTCTTGCGACAAACACCGCCGCAAGCTCAGCCGCGCTCGGGTGGATGTTTATAGAGTGGTGGCACGGAGGGAGCCCGACTGCGGTTGGCATAGCGTCGGGAGCGGTGGCCGGTCTGGTGGCGATTACGCCCGCCGCCGGGTTCGTGACTCCGATGGCCAGCCTTTTCATAGGATTTTCAGCTGGCGTGATCTGCTACTTCGCCGTGTTTTACAAACACAGGATGGGATACGACGACGCTCTGGACGCTTTTGGCATTCATGGTGTCGGAGGAGCCTGGGGCGCCATAGCCACAGGCATTTTCGCGTCAAGGCTTGTCACGGGCGAAAACGGAGCGAGAGGCCTGCTGGAGGGCGATCCGGGTCAGCTCTGGATTCAGATTGTGGCTGTTGTGGTCACATCGGTATTTTGTTTCGTCGGAACGACCATTTTGCTTAAAGCGGTAGATCTCGTCGTCAAGATTCGTCCCGATCTCGATTCGGAGATCATGGGGCTCGACCAGACCGAGCATCGCGAAAGCGCCTATAACTGACATTAATTTTGAAAGGATTAAAGATGGTAGTTAAGACTTTAATGATTTCGGTTTTTATCTTTATCCTTGCGTCCTCCGCCTGGGCCGGCGAGGCGAGCGTTGAAAAGCTTCAGGGAAAATGTATGACCTGCCACAAGCGGGAAAGCCCCGGGCTTTATAACCAGTGGGTAAACTCGAAACACGCGAAAAGAAACGTCACCTGCTATGGTTGCCACCAGGCGAAAAAAGGTGAGCCGGACGCTTTCACTCATGAAGGTCTGCTGATCGCCACTCTTGTCACGCCCAAAGACTGCGGCAAATGCCATGACAAACAGCAAGATGAGGTCGCCAAATCTCATCACGCAAAAGCAGGCTCGATACTCGACTCTCTGGATAACTATCTGGCGGACGTTATGGTGGGAAGGCCGGCTGTCACGGCGGGATGTGAAAGCTGTCATGGCG
>DRJW01000390.1 GCA_011052055.1 Nitrospirota bacterium | reverse complement strand
GAGACTTTGGCGCACCTGCTCTCTTGGCGCTTCTCTGTGCCAGGGAAAAAAGCGGTCGTAATATTCGCGCATCCGCTCGTCTGCTGGCGCGCCAGCTTTTATTTTTTGCTTCGTGGATATGTTGACAACAGCCGGAGTCTGCTCTCTGGCTATCTTAACAAAAACATTCTGCGGATCGATCTTTGCGGCTCTGGCCACCGACGGCCCAAGCTCCATCGAAGGCTCCTTGTAATGGGAGCCAATAAAAACACCCAGCGCAAGGATGACCGGGCCTACGGCGAACCATTTGATATTGTTGGAATATTTCATCAAATTACCAATCCTGAATAATTGTTGATTGAAGCATACATTAGCATAAAACTTCATTTGTAAAGATGCAAGGTCATGAGCGAAAAAAGTTCTTGACAAAAACTCTGTTTATGCAAGAATACTTCAACATTAAATTAAATGATTATATTTTCTTTTATAGTATTTTTGGAATGACACCAGTAAAAGAGTCCGAGAAAAAGGTTCCCGTGACTACGCATCTTTACCAGCGGCAAATCGACCATTTAAACCGTGTGGCCAAAGAGCTTCAGGTGACCAAGGCTGTCCTTTTCAGAGAGGCGATAGAGCAACTTCTCAAGCGCTACGAGGAAAGGCAGTTGGATATAGGGATCAAATAAGCTGAGCGTCTGACGGATTAATAAGATTATGTCAAAAGATTTTCCGATCCGATTCAAAGGGCTGAAGGGCTCTTTGCCAGACGTGTTGTTACATAAGTCCCGTTTGGGATTAAAGATGGCATCCACTTGGGCTATTGGCCGGACCAAGACCACCACTGTACTGACCACCACCTGTATTGATCGCCTTTTAGGTGATCGAAAAGAGACCATCCTTTTGTAATGGCCAATGATTCAAGTTACGCTTCCATCCCCTGGAAGTAGCGATGTTTGACCGGCTCCGGTGTCCCCACTTGGGGCCGGTCTCTTTTTTTTAAGCGAAACCATCATCTGATTTGTCTTGAGTCAAAGTTCCCCTTGTGCTATACAAATAGTTGAGTTAAGGGAAGTTTCCTTTACTTAAGGATAGTAAAAAGTTCCCTGCTACGGTCGTGAAGGAAGTTGTTTTTTGAGCCAACACATTTAGAATGGCCGTCGTTGACGGCGCCTGTTGTGCAGATCCGGGAGCGATTCCGGAAAGCCTGATGGTGATCGCGTAGATGGCCACCTGGTTAGCCAGGTTCAAAAAATGACGCCTCACGCCGCGCGCGGGGAAATGATTATAACCGCTAAATAGGTTTTTTAGTTCGATTTTCGACAGAGTTACTATGGGTCTAATACCGGTTTTGGCGTGTTTGACAGCTTTATGCTTTGACGCCATACGCGGAGTTCTGGTTTGCGCCGGGGCGGCTTTAACGTCCGTTCCGGCCTCTGCTTTTGCCAGAAAAATAGGTGGAGTCACCCCTGTTTTAAGTGGTGATGATATAAAAGGAAGGTTTTATCGCGTTTCTGTCTTTATCATGGTTTTAAATTCAGACCGGTATTCCTTCATGCACAGAACCGACCCGCCAGCAGAATTCAAGATTTTATTCTCCTGAATCACTCTTCGTTGTAATCGTTATCGAGCCTATTTCGCGCGGTTTTTTTAAGCCGTAATAACCCGATTTTGGGGGATTTAACAAATGGAATCTATTGTTTTTACCTTGACAGCGCTGGTTATTGGACTGGTGGCCGGATTGGTCATTACCCGCCTTACTTCCTCCGGCCAAATATCAAAGCAGAGGAAAAACTCCGCCAGGATTATGGAAGATGCGGAAAAATTGGCTGATACGATAAAAAAAGAAGCCAAGTTATCTGCTAAAGAGATGATATTGCAAGCCCAGACCGATTTCGATAAAAAGATCGATGAGCGCAAAAATGAACTTGTCCAGCTTGAAAAGCGGCTTTTGAATCGCGAAAGAGTTATGGATAAGAAAAACGAGCAGTTCGAGCATAAGGAAAGCAGGCTTGTAAAAAAGGAATACAGGCTTGAGGATCTTGAGCGGGCGATGGTAGAGAAAAATGAGGAAGCGGCCGAGCTTGTGGACAAGCAAAACTCAAGGCTCCAGGAAATCGCTTCCTTAACCGAAGAGCAGGCGAGAGAGGAGCTGAAAGCAAAACTGCTGGAGCAAACCAGGATGGACTCTGCCCACATTATTAAAAGGGCCGAGGAAGAGGCTGTAAGCCAGGCCAATGAAAAAGCGCGGTTCATTATAGCGGGAGCGATCCAACGGTGCGCCTCCGATTATGTCGCAGAGAATACCGTATCGGTTGTCGATCTGCCCAATGAAGAGATGAAAGGCCGGATCATAGGGCGTGAGGGGCGTAACATCCGGGCTTTGGAAACAGCCACCGGCGTCGATTTAATCATAGACGACACTCCCAACGCGGTTATCCTTTCAAGCTTCGACATTGTTAAAAGGGAAATCGCCAGCCAGACTCTGCAAAGATTGATAAGCGATGGACGAATTCATCCGGGCCGCATAGAAGACACCGTTGAAAAAGTCTCGAAAGAGATCAACGGCCAGATGAAAAAAGAAGGAGAGAAGGCATGCTTCGAACTGGGGCTCGACAGGGTTCACCCAGAGTTGATAAAACTTCTGGGAAGGCTCAAATACCGCACAAGCTATTCCCAGAACGTGCTCGGTCATTCCATAGAAGTAGGGTATTTATGCGGCATGATGGCCGCAGAGTTGAACCAGGATGTAAAGCTCGCCAAAAGAGCGGGCCTCCTTCACGACATAGGCAAGGCTATCGACCAGAATATGGAAGGAAGCCATACCCAGATCGGCGGCGACCTGGCCAGGAAATATAACGAGCCGCCGGTGGTGATAAACTCCATCTGCTCGCACCATGAGGATGAGCCGGCAGAGTCGGTCATAGCTTTGCTTGTGGCGGCTTCGGACGCATTATCGGCCTCCAGGCCTGGCGCAAGACGCGAGATGCTCCAAACCTATATCAACAGAATGCAAAAGCTAGAAGAGATAGGGGATTCTTTTAAGGGAGTCGAAAAAACATACGCGATCCAGGCCGGGCGCGAGATCCGTGTTGTTGTGGAGCCGGAGAAGATTCACGATAACGAGGCTTTTTTCCTGGCGAAAGATATCGCCAGGAAAATCGAGAGCGAGCTTGCGTATCCGGGAGAGATCAAGGTGACCGTCATACGCGAAACCCGTGTCACCGAATCGGCCAGATAACCTGTTAGAGGCTCCACTATGAAAATTCTCGCCATCGGCGATGTTTTTGGAAAAGTGGGCCGAAGGGTTTTGAAAATCGGGCTCAACAACATTATATCTTCTATAAAAGCCGATTTTGTCATCGCCAACGGCGAGAACCTGGCCGGTGGATTCGGCGTCACACAGGAGATGGTCGATGAGTTATTTTCAACCGGAGTGGACGTTATCACATCTGGAAACCATATATGGGATAAAAAGGAGGCGCTAAAGCTCCTCGATTTCGAGAAACGTCTCTTAAGGCCCGCCAACTATCCAGAGGACGCTCCGGGCAGGGGATCCGACGTTTTCACAACCAAAACCGGAGCCTTGATCGGCGTTTTGAACGTACAGGGCCGCGTTTTCATGGACTCTATCGACTGCCCTTTTAGGACGGCTGAAAAAAATATCGAGCGCCTTCGCTCCCGGACCAAAATGATAATTGTGGACATGCACGCGGAAGCTACTTCGGAGAAGATCGCCATGGGATATTTTCTCGATGGCCGTGTCTCGGCCATCGTTGGAACGCACACGCACGTTCAGACTTCCGACGCGAAAATACTCCCACGCCAGACCGCCTACATAACAGACCTGGGAATGACAGGCCCATCCCATTCAATCATCGGTGTCAGGCCGGAAATTATTTTGAAACGATTTCTTTTAAAACTGCCGGAGCGGTTTAACGAGGCGCTGGGGCCGGGCCAGTTCAACGGCGCGTTTATAGAGCTCGACGACGAGACAGGAATGGCGAAATCTATAAGGCCGCTTCAATCCTCCTACGAGTTCTAGCAGGGGGCTGAACCTGACAGGTTCCACTTAAAAACCGCTCAACCTCTTCCAATGTCCCAATCTGTGTCTCATCCATCTGTATCAGCATCCTCCATGCTTAACAGACTCAAACCATCTTCAGACTCATTTCATATTGGAAAAGGCT
>DRJW01000389.1:5000-15178 GCA_011052055.1 Nitrospirota bacterium | reverse complement strand
TAGCCGCAAGCGTAGTAGTAACTACTCTGAGGACGATTTTGACTTGTCAACGAAGCATGGCGCCTTTTACAGCCGATTGTAGCAGAAATGGATTTGTAGAGGTTCACAGTAATACTCTTTGCGCTTTGTAAAGTCTATCCTATCGCATCTATAATTGAATCGGCATTTGATTTTAGTCACTTACAATAGTAACTTGCTCAATTAAGTTAAAATAAGAGGCTTATGGACAAGATTCTTGTAGTTGACGATGAGGAAAGCATCCGTTTTGTGCTTTCCAAAGGTTTCGAGCGGATCGGTCATGCGACCGACACGGCGGCGACCATCGAAGAGGCTGTCGAGCGGCTAAACGAGGGTCTCTATTTCTGCGTATTCCTCGACATCAAAATGCCGGACGGCTCCGGGCTGGATCTTATAGGATCGATATTAAAAAAGCCGAACCCGCCGTCGGTGGTTGTCATGACCGCAGAGGCGACAATGAAAAACGCCATAACCGCAATGCAAAAAGGGGCGTTTGACTATATTACAAAGCCGTTCGATTTTGATGTCATCGATATTTTGATAAACCGTATTGTCGAATACCGGAAAATGTCGAGCGAATTGGCCAAGTTTAAATCTGGCGCGGTGGAGCAGGCCGAAGGAGTGATGATAGGACGCTCGGCGCCGATGCAAGAGCTGTTCAAACTGATCGGACGGTCAGCCAACTCCGACGAAAACGTTCTAATTACCGGCCCCACCGGTTCAGGAAAAGAGTTGGTGGCCAAAGCCCTGCATTCAAACTCCAGCAGATCGACCGGTCCTTTTATCGCCGTAAACTGCGCCGCCATACCCAACGACCTGCTTGAATCGGAGCTGTTCGGTCACGTCAAAGGAGCTTTTACCGGAGCCTTCGATTCCAAATCGGGCAAATTCCTCGCCGCCAGCGGAGGCGCCATACTCCTCGACGAGGTTGGCGATATGCCATTGACTCTTCAGGCGAAAATGCTGAGGGTTTTGCAAGACCGGGAGTTTTATCCGGTCGGCTCCACGAAACCTGTAAAGGTGGATACGAGGGCGCTGGCCTCCACCAACCGCAACCTCGCCGAAGATGTGGCCAGCGGGCGGTTTCGCGAAGACCTCTACCACCGGCTCAACGTTGTGCATATAAAGACCCCTTCTTTGAGCGAGCGCAGGTCAGATATTCCACTTCTTGCGGAGCATTTTCTTTTGAAAATAGCTAAAACACTGAACGAAAAACCGAAGATGATCGGGTCGGGAGTGATGGACACCCTGGTGGATTACGATTGGCCCGGCTCTGTCCGCGAGTTGGAGAACGTTGTCCGCCGCGCGGTGATAATGGCGCCGGGCGGAACGATTACTCTGGATGATATCCCCGGCGAATTAAGCGGAGCTAAAAGAGCTGGCGCCCCGGGCGGCGCTCTTGGCCAGCTTGTCAAAGAAGTTTTCGACTCGTCCGCTCATGGGCAGGCCCACCGGAAAATGGTTGGGCTGGTTGAAAGAGAGCTCATTGAAATAGCCCTTGCAAGGACAGGCGGAGTGCAGACACAAGCGGCTAAACTGCTCGGTTTGAATCGAAACACTTTAAAAAAGAAAATGACCGAGCTGGATATCGATAGCGAGTGACAAAGGCCTTTCAGGTAAAAGCCGGCAATGAAAAAAAAGATAATAATTTCCGCTCTGATCGCGCTCGTCATTGTCGTGGCGGGCGGCTCGGCGTTTTTCTACACGCGCATGACCACGCCGAAAGACGAAAAGAAAACCTCGCCCGTCGCGAACCAGGGCGTCGAAAAACAGCCCACTGCGAAAAAAACATCTGACAATAAGGATGTTTCTGGAAGTGATAGCGCCGAAAAAGAGGATAAAAACTCGAAAGAGGAGGAAGAGGAGGCGGATAGGAAAAAAAAGGAGCAAGAAAACGCCAAAAAAAAGGCGAAGGGAATGAGACAAGCGCTCGAAAACCTTGATAAAGAGCGCAAAGCGACCCTTGAGTTTCTGGGACAATACGATAAAGAGGCTATGGAAACAAAAGAGAGATCGTCTGCCATCGAAAGGTGGCTTGAAAAAAAACCGCGCTAGACACGTCCAATACGGTCTGACAGGCTTTGCTCTTCAAAATTCGATACGCAAACCTCCTGTTTTTTTAATCAAGACGACATTTCCTCTATAGATTGTCTCCATGAAGCGTTATAATCCCACTCTTCGACTCGCAGGGGGAGACTCAGGCATGTTTTCATCGATGAGTTTTCTTCAAGGTGGTTTCTGACGCAGGTTGCGATCTATTTGACGAAAATTTAACAGGCTCTAACACCTTTTATTATATATGACCGACAGGCCGCCCCGTATGATCGGCAGTGAGGCTTCCATCCCTTCTCGCACTCCGCCCCACAACATGGATATGGAGCAGGCGATCCTTGGAGCGATTCTTTTAGATAACGAAGCCCTCCCCAAAGCTCTAGAGGCCCTCACAGGCTCCGTCGATTTCTACAAACCCGCCCACCGGAAAATATACGAGGGGATACTCGACCTGTACGAGCGCAACGAGCCGGTCGACCTTATGACGCTGGCCGAGACGCTCCGTAAAAAAGGATGGATAGAGCAGGTGGGAGGGGTCGATTACCTGGCCGAGCTTTTAGACATCGTTCCAACTTCCGCCAATATAAAGATTCATTGCAAGACAGTCCGGGAAAACGCGGTGCTCAGAAAGCTGATCTCCGTCGCGGGCGAGACAGTCACTATGGCCTACGAGCATGACGATGATGTCGATAAGCTGGTGGACAATATAGAGAGCATGATCCTCAACATATCCCAGGAGCGGGCGCGCGGGTCATTTGTACAGGTGAAAAATATCCTGAAAAACACCATGAAAACCGTCGAGGATCTGTACGATAACAAATCGCTTATCACCGGCGTCGCGTCGGGATACAAGGATCTGGACGAGAAAACCACAGGTTTTCAGAAATCTGATCTGATAATAGTCGCCGGACGGCCTTCTATGGGAAAGACAGCGTTTGCTTTTAACGTCATCCAGAACTTCACAAAAATAAACGAAGAAGGCGTAGTCTGCGTGTTCTCTCTTGAGATGTCGTCAGAGCAGTTGGTAATCAGAATGCTCTGCTCCGAGGCGCGGGTCTCCTCCCAGAAACTTCGAACCGGATATCTGGCCCAGAGCGACTGGCCGAAGCTTACCATGGCCGCCGGGAACCTTTATAAAAGATCGATATTTATCGACGATACGCCGAGCCAGACCATTCTTGATATGCGCGGCAAGGCAAGGAGGCTCCAGGCGGAGAAAGGGCGGCTCGATCTTATAGTAATCGACTATCTTCAGCTGATGGACTCAAGAGGGAGGGTGGAGTCGAGGGTGCAGGAGGTTTCCGGCATTACACGCTCGCTAAAGCAGTTGGCAAAAGAGCTTAACGTGCCAGTGATAGCCATTTCCCAGCTTTCCAGAAAAGTTGAAGACAGGGTGGGCTCAAAGAGGCCGCAATTATCCGATCTTCGTGAAAGCGGTAGTATAGAGCAAGACGCCGACGTGGTTCTTTTCGTCTATCGCGACGAGTTTTACAACCCGGATAAAGTTGAGTCGCAGGGTGTGGCCGAAATCATAATCGGCAAACAGCGAAACGGGCCTCTTGGAAATGTGAAACTTACATTTCTTAAAGATTTTACAAGGTTTGAAGACCATATCAGGCAGGAGGGGGGCTACTCTGACTCCTATGAGGAATTCTGATTTAAAGACGCCTGCGGCCAATGCCTTTGTGGAGCGGTAGAGCCGTTTATGGCACAAATGAATTTTTGGAGGTTCCCATCAATCTAAAACGCCGGAGGAGCGGAGCCATCCGGCCTTGTCACTGATTTTCAAACCGGTTTACCGGCGGGGCGGCGCTATAGTGAAACTTGATTATCCTTCCCATGTCGAGATCGACCTCGACAGGCTTCACGCCAATATAGACCTTATAAGCCGAAAAGCCGGAACCCCTCTCGCGCCCGTTATCAAGGCGGACGCCTACGGACACGGAGCCGTGGCCATCGCCCGCCAGCTCTCCGCAAGATCCGAAGTCGAGGCGTTTTGCGTATGGACTTTGCGGGAGGCTGTCCGCCTTCGTAAACATGGGATCAAGGGGAGGATCATAGTCTTAGGCGGAGTCTTTCTTGAGGAGGCGGGCGAGGCGGTGAATCTCGGTCTGGAGGTTGTCATAAGCTCATTGACCGAAGCAAAAGCGCTCGCCGGTAAAGCGGGCCGCCGTATGGCGACGGCCCATCTTAAAATCAACACCGGGATGACGCGGCTTGGGGCCGGGCCGGAGGATGTTTTAACGATCCTCAGAAGCGTGAGCCGCATGAAAAAAATATCGCTTGCCGGTGTGATGACCCACCTGGCCGACTCCGACAAGCCACGTAGCAAGATGACAAAAGCACAGCTTACGCTATTTGACGACATTCTCTCGTCCGCCGCCTCCGCCGGAATTGCCATTCCTCCCCGGCATACAGCCAACACCGGCGCCATTTTCCTCCATCCAGCGTCGAGGCATGAGCTTGCCCGGCCTGGTATCGGTGTTTACGGTGTGCAGGAGTTTGGAGGGAAAGACGCAGGGCTCAAGCCGATTTTAAGCTTACGAGCTAAAGTGGCCCTTGTAAGAGAAGTGAAAAAAGGAGAGCCGGTCTCCTACGGTATGACCTGGATAAGCCCGGGCAGGCGCAAGGTGGCCGTCGCGCGCGTCGGGTACGCGGATGGATATTCGCGAGGTCTGTCTAACAAGGCGCATGCTATTATAGGCGGGAAAAAGATTCGACAGATAGGAATTATCTGCATGGACAATTGCCTTTTCGATGTTACGGGACTTAAAGTCAAAGTCGGCGACACTGTTACCCTGATCGGCTCCGACGGCCGGCAGACCATGCCGATGAAAAAGCTCGCCCGCGCGCTCGACACAATATCATATGAGATAATGTGCGGCATAAGCTGGCGTTTGCCGCGTGTTTATCTTCAGGGCGGAAAAGTGAGCCGATCCTCGACCGGCGCCGCGCGGTGAAACCGTTGGAGCGTGTTTTACGAATAAAAGTGTTTATATAAAGCGGGTTATGAGTTTGATATCGAGCCTTGGAGCGCAAATTATCTGGGCGGCGACAGCCACAGGCAAGGCCATGATTTTCACCTGGGATATTTTCAGGTGGATTTTCCGGCCTCCTTTTCGCATAAGGGCTGTGTTCGAGCAGATGCAGGAGATCGGTTATTACTCTGTTCCGGTTGTCGCCATTACCGCGCTTTCCACCGGCGGCGTGCTTGCGTTGCAAAGCTTTATCGGTTTCAAACGGTTCGGCGCCGAGACTATGGTGGGCACCGTCGTCGCCATTTCGATGACCAGAGAGCTGGGCCCGGTTCTGACCGGTATTATTGTCGCGGGCCGGGCCGGGTCGGCCATGGCGGCCGAGCTTGGAACGATGAAAGTCACCGAGCAGATAGACGCCCTCTACACCCTTTCAGCCGATCCGGTCAAATATCTGATCGTCCCCCGTTTTTTGGCCGCCACGATAATGCTTCCGGTTTTAGTTATCGTGGCCGATTCGGTCGGAATCCTCGGCGGAGCGGGAATAGGGGTCGGGACGCTCGGCGCCAATCCGATCATCTATATGCAAAAGACGTTCGAATTTTTGAAGCTAAACGACATCTTCTCCGGCCTGTTCAAATCGATGGTTTTCGGAGCCATAATCGGCGTTGTCTGCTGTTACCAGGGGTTCTACACCGAAGGGGGGGCCGAAGGGGTGGGCAAGGCCACCACGCGCTCTGTTGTAATATCGTCAATCTTGATATTGATCGTAGATTACGTATTAACCGCGATCCTGTTCGGCGAGGCTCCTGGGGGGGGGTGACAAAATGGCGGACGACACGATTATTCAAGTTATCGATCTGTATAAAGCGTTCGGCGCCAAAGCAGTCCTGACCGGCGCGAATCTTACGATCACGCGCGGCGAGTCTATGGTGGTTATAGGCGGCTCCGGGTCAGGTAAATCGGTGCTGATAAAGCATATGATAGGCCTGCTCAAGCCGGACGCGGGAAGAGTGATAGTAGACGGCAAAGAAGTAGGGGCGTTAAATGAGACAGATCTCAACGATCTGCGGCGGAAGTTCGGGATGCTGTTTCAGGGGGCGGCGCTTTTTGACTCGTTAACCATTGGCGAAAACGTCGGGTTCGCGCTAAAAGAGCATACGAGCCTGCCCAGGCGCGACAGGGAGAAGATAGTAACAGAAAAACTGGATATGGTAGGTTTATATAACGTGGAGAATTTAAAGCCGGCGGAGCTTTCCGGCGGCATGAAAAAAAGGGCCGGACTGGCCAGAGCCATAGCTATGGAGCCTGAAATCATTCTTTACGACGAGCCGACAACGGGACTGGATCCGGTTATGTGCGATCAGATTAACGAGCTTATAATCTCGCTACAGAAAAAAATAGGCGCGACTACCGTCACCATCACACACGACATGGTCTCGGCCAACAAGATCGCAGACACGATAGCGATGCTTTTAGATGGGAAATTCGCCGCTGTGGGCAAGCCGGACGAAGTGTTCGCCTCAAAGATACCAGAAGTGATGGAATTCTGTTACATTGGTAAGGTTTTACGGGAAACCGAAGCGATCTATAAAAGGAACTGATAAAGAGCGGATAAATGAAATCGTTAACGCCGGAGACAAGAGTCGGGCTTTTAACCCTCGCTACCGCCGCCGCCCTGATATATCTGTCCGTGAAGACCGCCGGCATTTCTTTTTTTGGCGGGCCGGGAGAATTTTCTTTCAATATAAATTTCAGATCCGTATCTGGAGTGGAGCTTCGCTCGAAGGTAAAACTGTCTGGTGTGGAGATAGGATATATAGAAGATATCGTTCTGAACGAAGACCATGCCAGCGTGAAGGCCCGGTTGACCCGTAAGGCGGGAATACGCAAAAACGCGCTGGCCACTATCAGGACATCCGGGCTTTTGGGCGAGAAGTATATCGAGATTGTCCAGGGCACGAAAGATCAACCGTTTATAAAGCAAGGGGAGACGCTTAAGCGCGTACAGGAGCCGACGGACGTTAGCGATATCGTCAACAAGGTAGGAGAGGCGATGGAGGATGTCAGGTCTGTGACATCATCGCTCAAAAATGTTTTCGGCACACTGGAAGGGGAGCAGTCGCTTAAAAACATCTTAAAGAACATAGACGAGGCCTCGGCGAACATGAAGGCGATCCTCGCCGAAAACAGAAAATCTTTAAAAATCACCTTGGATAATTTCTCAATCATATCGGAGGCGTTTTCCAAAAACGCGCCGACTATGGCGGCCAACCTCGAAAAGATATCATCTGGATTAAGGGAGATTATAGAACGCAACAAAGATAATTTGACAGATGGTATAGCCAATATCAAAGAGCTGACGACCAATTTTAACGAGATGCTGAAGGAAAACAGGAAAAACCTTAAAATCACCTTCGATAACATGGCCACCGCCTCGGCGAAAATAGACGAAGTTATGGTTTCCATAAAAAAAGTTAGCGGGTCGGTGGAAAAAGTCACCAGCAAGATAGAAAGAGGCGAGGGGACAATAGGCAAGCTGGTCAACGATGAAGAGGTATACGATAACCTCAACAAGACCCTTTCTGGCGCCGGGAAATTTATAGGCAAGGCCGAGGAGCTTCGCATATCGCTGGGACTCAGAGGAGAATGGCAGTCGCAAATGAAGGAAGGGAAGTCTTTTTTCTCTTTAAAGATCGAACCTCGCGAGGATAGATATTACCTGCTGGAGTTGAGCGAGGATATCCGCCGCGATGATGACCCCGCGATTACCCGGAATACATTAAATTCTCTGCTTTACACCATTACTATGGCAAAACGCATATCAGACATTACTTTGCGAGCCGGGTTGATAGAGTCGTCCGCAGGCGCAGGGGTCGACCTTTACATGTTTGGCGACAAGCTGATGGCCTCTGTGGAAGCGTTCAATCTGGCCGGTTACGACAACAACACCGACAACGCCCAGATAAAAGCGCAGTTGAGGTGGAACGTCCAAAAGTACGTCTATTTCTATCTGGGAGGCGACGAGTTGCTAAACGAATATTACAGGACTTTCCTGTTCGGCGGCGGCATCATGTTTGATGAGAACGTCCTGAAAATGGTCGCAGGCATGAGGTGAGGGCTCTGGCAACTGGCGGAGACGTTACTCGCAAGAAAAAACCTCATTATAAATAACAGGCTCCCAACAGTTTCCCGCCCTGTATCGCCCATGTTCCGGCTTTTAGCGCCAACGTCTTGAGGGAACCTCTAAAAAATTCGATTTCTGCTGTAAACGTACGACATGCCCTCTCACGTCGTCGGCGTGTCCAAATTGTCCTCAACGTATGCTCCCATACGCTTGCGGGAATTTGCTCCCTCCTCCTTGTGAGAAACCATCTCATCCGTTTTCGCCACGAAACCAATTGTTAGAGGCTCCCTTGAGTTAAAATCGATGTGAAAGTATAATGATTACCTTGTGGTGTGTCATAATTTGACTTTGGGCGCAGGGGCGTGTTTAAAAGGGCGTGTTTAAAAGAATTACCGGGTGGCATCAGGCGGAGCGATGAGTAAACAAGAAGATCAGTCCGAGGGGACATCTGAAGGCATAGACCTCGAAGAGCTTCTGCGCGAGAAAGAGAAACTCGACTCTATCATCAAGCGTAAGTTCACAAGGAAAATCACGATGATGTTCACCGACCTGACTGGCTCAACCAGGATGAGCGAGTTATTGGGCGATCTTGCTATGCGCGCCATATTGAAAAACCATAACGACATTGTTTTTCCCATCATCAAATCGAATAACGGATGCCTTGTAAAAACCATGGGCGACGGCACGATGTCTTATTTTGAAGATGTTGGCGACGCTGTAAAAGCCGCTATACAAATCCAGCTTGGAATCGAAAAATACAACTCGGAAATATGCGAGACGCCGCTTCTGATCCGATGCGGGCTGAACACCGGGCTGGGGCTGGTGGAGAAAAAGGACGTTCACGGCGATGTCGTAAACGTGGCTCAAAGGTTTGAGGCGCTGGCCGAGCCAAGAGAAATCCTGATGAGCCACGATACATACAAACTGGCCACGGAAAACAAGGATTTATGCCTTGTCTTCTTAAAAGAAGCCAGGCTAAAAGGCAAGATAGGGCCGCAAAAAGTGTATAAGGCCTTATGGATGCCAGCTGAGATGGAGCTCTTTAAAAAGGGGGAGTATGATCCGGCTAAAGATATCTACGCCGACGGCGCGGTTACAGGCGACATGCCAGCGGTTACAACAGATGAAAGACCGGCGGACGAACAGCTTACCGCCGATACCAGCCAGGGAAGGATGCTGGTGGAGCAAAAAGGAAAACCGGCCTCTACGTATGAACTCATTAAAAATGAGCTAATAATAGGGCGATCCTCAAAAGTTGACATCGTTTTGTCCGAGCAGATTGTCTCCCGCAGGCACGCAAGAGTGATTATGAAAGAAGGGAAATATTTCATGGAGGATCTTGGTAGCAAGATGAGCGTGCTCCATAACGGCAAGAAAATATATCACCATGAGATGAAAAACGGAGACGAGTTTTTGATCGGCCCGGTGAAGCTTACTTTCCAGTCGCTGGCGGCGGATCAGCCGGACGTTAAAGCGAAAGACGATCCAGACGCCACCATCGCGTTCAGCCTGTCGAGGCTTTTCCAGATCGTCATTGAAGAGAACGGCCAGATTATAGCCCACAACGACCTGTCGGACATACCCCTTATGATCGGCCGCACCGCCGACTGCGGTATTACCCTGGCCAAACCTGTAGTCTCCCGCAAGCACGCGAAGATTTATCTGGAAAACAGATCCGTATTTATCGAGGACCTCAAAAGCAATAACGGCACTTTCGTAAACGGCGGAAAAATAGAGAAGACGGAAGTGACGCCATCCGATGAAATCCGGATCGGCCCGTTTACTTTGCACGTTATCGACCCGACCAGCGCGAAGCCGGAAGGGGAACGCAAAATGTCAGGATTCAGGAGTAAAGTCTTCTCATTCCTGTCGAAAAAATAACAGAGCTATTAAATTAGCGCCTCCTCAATTCCCCTCCAGCATCACTATCTGAAAGAACGTATCCACCCCTTCCATCTTGTCGATCCAGCCTTGAAGGATTACTTATTTTGCGGGAGAGGTCTTGC
>DRJW01000388.1 GCA_011052055.1 Nitrospirota bacterium | reverse complement strand
CAGTAATTAGACGTAAGGGAACCTCTAAAAAAACAGTTTGCTATAAAGCGCCGGGAACGGGCGCAGGCTCGCCGGGACGCTGTTTTGACGGAGCCAATGGCGTTGGCGGCGTATCATCGCATCCGCATGCGGCGAGAGCTTTTTCGTTATATTTATCTTCTCTGGTCACGAGTATCTTAATCGGGTTTTTCTTTTCGGCTTCCGGCCCCGTATATTTCTTGCTGATACACTCGACGCTGGCGGAGGCGGCGCCGGATTTCCCGTTATACCTGGGGCCTTTAATCGTTTTGTACGAGCAGAAACCTTCTTCTTTAAAAAGCTCCGCCATCCATTTGTGGTAATAAAGAATTTTAAGGCGGGAAAAATATTTTAAAGGATCTATCTCTTCATCGGACAATTCCTTTGCGAGCGGCTCTTGTTTTTTACTCTTCTTTGCTTTTTCAAGCAGAGAAGCGGTTTTTTCAAATCCTTCTTTGTCGGCTATCAGTTCGTATGGCGTTCGCCCCTCCGCAGACTGGATATCAGGGTCGGCATGGCTTAAGAGCAACGCCGAAACTAAAGATTGGTCGTTGTTCATGGCCGCCCAGTGGAGAGCGGTAAAACCCAGATTATCTTTTGCGCCGGTTTTAGCGCCATGTTGAAGTAGCCCGCCTGTGATCTCGGCTGATTTTTTTATAACGGCCCAATGAAGCGCTGTGAACCCGAACTTGTCTTTAATCTCATAACCCCGCCCCATAGCCATCAGAGCTTTAGCGACTTTGGGAAATACCGCTTTCGCCGCCATTATTAGAGGCGAGGCGCCAGACAGCCTTCTCGCCGCGTCAACATCGGCGCCATGCGTAAGAAGCAAAAGCGCAATATTAAGGTGATTTCCAGTCACGGCAATGGCGAGAGGCGTCTGCCCGCATGAATCTTCAGCGTCTATTTCAGCGCCATTTTTTACAAGAAGCGCGACGACAGAATCGATGCCGGAATACGCCGCCAGCCCCAGCGCTGTCGATCCGGAGCATTGGACAGGCTCTTTTTTATCACTTACCTCCCCATACTTTTCAGCCAATTCACCCAGCGCTTTTATATCGTTTCCAGACAGATACGAGTAATCCCTGGCTGAAACGTTATCCCGAAAATTTATGTCCACTCTTTTTTTTATAAGGACACTTATGGATTTCACTGCGCCATGCTTTACGGCATTGAGGAAAATCTGTCGCATCTCTTTCAAGGTGGTGGCCTTTCTTACTTTTGATAACAGCTCTATATCTTTTAGCATGCGGTATGTCTTCACATATCCTTCGCTCCTGGCCAGAGACCACGCCTGCTTATCTTCGTTTTTTCCTCCTGTAATATCGGCCCCGGCTCGAAGTAGCGCGTTTATGGCGCCGATATAGCCAGAAGACGCGGCGTGTCCCAGCGCGGTGACACCGTTACGATCCGTCACGTTAACTTTTGCGCCCTCAGCCGCAAGAAACCGGATGGTTTTAATATGCCCTCCCCTGGCCGCATAAGCCAGGGCCGTCATCCCGTAATAATCGGCCACGTTCAGTAACGCACCAGCCTTGCGCAAGATTTTAACGGTCGATTCATTCCCTTTTTCCGCCGCCATAATCAGCGATGTTTTTTCCAAATGATCCTTTCCGTTAATATCGGCGCCGGCTCGCAACAACCTTTTCACTTCATCATCTCTCCCGTTCATAGAGGCCATCATCAGCGGCGTCCTGCCCAGGCTGTCCGGTTTTTCGACTTTGGCGCCAAGCCTTATTAATATCTTCGTTATGATTAATTTGCCCATATCCGACGATATCGACAAGGCCGTCTGTCCTATCGCGTTCACCGCGTTAATATCGGCTCCGGCGAAAACCAGGATTTTTACAACTTCCGGATGCCCGCCTTCCACCGCGCTCAT
>DRJW01000387.1 GCA_011052055.1 Nitrospirota bacterium | reverse complement strand
CGTGACCAGGCATGTAACGCATGGCCTTACCAGGGCGCTTGTTCTGGACGGCCCCAGGCTTTTATTACTGCTTAAAGCCGCAAGGCCGCTTATCACAAGCCAGATCAAGACTGCGGATTTAATATTGCTCAACAAAGTGGACGCCCTTGATGAAAACCAGATTGTGGAGTTGGAGCGGACGATAAGAGAACTTGGCCCGGACATCCCTATTCGGCGTGTGAGCGCCAAAAACGGACTTCCTGACGATTGTCTTGCAGGCATGCTCTTATGAAGTTCGCTTCCGCTTCCGGGCGGTGGTCAATCCAGGATTATAGCGGCGGCCCGGAAGAGTTGATGAGATCGCTCACACAAAAGGTTGTTGATGAACTGCCCCAGGGCTCACTGGGACATGTCAAAGGGTTTGCGGAATTTGATGGAGGGGAAGTTTATGTTTCATCGACCCTGATCCCTGTGGAGATAAACTTGTCGACCAAAGGTAAATTTAAAGGAGGCGCGATAACGGCGAACATAGTTCTGGTATTCGCCGAGTTGACCGCCGACACCATGCAACAGGCTCTTGAGCTTGGAAAACAAAAAGTCGAGACCGGATTCGATTGCAGATTTGTTAAAGAAAGGAAGAGGTGAAAATTGGCTACAGATAATGTTTGCGGTGTGCCTATGGGCGGGGAGCCTGGAGAGGCTCCAACGCTTATGATAGGAACAATTTTTTACGACGGACATGACATAGTAGAAGACCAGTCAAAAGGAGCCTTCGACAAAAACAAAGCCAAAGCTTTAATCGAGCTACAGGCTCACTGGTCGCAGATCACAGGCTTGCCCTGTTGTCTTGATGTGGTCGCCTCTACCGAGGAGGCTATGGAGAATTATCTTGAATTTGTCGTGGGCGAATTTGACGGCCCCGTTATGGTGGATGGCTCCGACGCAAAAGTGAAAATGGCCGGAATGCGGTATCTGGCGTCAAAAAAACTCTCTGACAGAGTAATCTATAATAGCGTCTCCATGGAGACGACCGATCTGGAGCTTGAGACGATCCAGGAATGCGGTGTCAAAGTGGTCATCGCGCTGGTGATGAACAGCCTCGATTTTTCGGCTGAAGGCAAGATGAAACTTGTTACCGGTGAAAACGGGCCCGTGGCCAAAGCTAAAAAATATGGCGTCGAGAAAATCCTGATCGACCCTGGCGTTATAGACCTTCCATCCATCGGCACGGTAAAAGAGGTAATGGAAAAAGTAAGACCGCTTGGTTACCTTACCGGCTCTGGCGTTCATAACGCGCTTTCCAACTGGAAAGGTTTGAAGACGAAAATCGGCAAGGATTTCAAACCGGCCGCTAAAGCGGTGGTCAATGCGCTGTCAACGGCGTGGAACGGAGATTTCGTTCTTTACGGCCCTATTTCCGACGCTCCTATCGTGTTTCCGGCCGTTGCTATGGTAGACGCGATTCTCGCCCAGTCGCGGCTGGAGAAAGGCGAGGCGCCGGACATCTCACATCCCCTGTTTAAAATTGCATGAGCCATACGCGCCACATCGTCGTCCTGCCCGCCGAGGTTGAGGTTGCTTTTAACGAAGGCCAGAATCTTTTTCAGATATTAAACAGGGCCGGCTTTCCCCTGACCCACGACTGCGCGGGCAAGGGGATATGCGGCAAATGCAAATTCAGGCTTTATGACGGCTTGCCCCGGCCATCAGCGGCTGATCTTGAGTTTCTTACTAAACAGGAGATTGACGACCAGGTTCATCTTGCGTGCGCTTTTAAACCGGATGACGGCGATATAGTTGAGCTTTTTCCCGGCGACTTGAAAGCCACACCACAAGATCAAGTTATAGGCCGAGCTTTTCCCGTTGATCGATGGCCCGGCGCCGTACCTTCTGAGCTGGCTCTTGCGATTGATCTTGGCACTACCAACATCGTGGGGTATCTGTTGAACGTGTCAACAGGCGCCATAATCAACGCTATATCCATTCCTAACAGTCAGGGCGTGTACGGCTCTGATGTTATGAGCCGGCTCGCGTACGCATCTCACAGAGGCCGCAAGGCCGTTTTAAATTTGCAACAGCTTGCGCTCAACGATATCGAGCGTATTGCGACTATGCTCAACACAAATAAAATTCCGATCGGGCGCGTCGTAGGTGTGATGAACTCGGCTATGGCGACGTTTGTCATCGCCTCCAATCCAGACGACCTTGGCCGTCACCCTTGTGAATCAGGCATTGACGCCCCTGTCAGCCAGAGGCCTTTTAACGATCAAGGTATGCTCGAAAAAGCTGAATTAATAATTCCCCCTGTAATAGGAGGTTACGTCGGCTCGGACGCGCTTTCAGCTTTGTACGCCGTTCTCAAATCAAAGCCGCCTGTCCCTTTCGCCCTGCTCGACATTGGAACCAACACCGAAGTGTTGCTGGTCACCGATAACGCTAAAGCCGCCTGCTCGGCTCCTGCCGGCCCGTCTTTTGAAGGATACGGGATTTCTTACGGCATGCGAGCCGGGGACGGGGCGATAGAGCGGGTAACAATTTCCGGCGGCGCGTTTGCCTGCCAGGTGATGGGAAAATCGGCGCCGAAAGGAATAGCTGGATCCGGGCTGTTCAGCCTGTTCGCTGAACTTATCCGGGCTGGAGGTGTAGACAAGTTCGGCTCTATTGTTCCGGAAAATTTATCTCCGGAAATGTATCGATCAGGGGAAAAAGGCCTGGAGCTGGTCATCGCGCCCGGCGTGACGGTCGATGGCGTCGATATTCAGCAATTCATGGTGGCAAAGGCGGCCACCAGGGCGGGGCTCGATACCTTGCTTAATCATCTGAGCGTTAAACCAGAGCAGTTGCGAAAAATATATTTCGCCGGAGCGTTTGTCCAAAGAGTAGAGCCGAAAGATTTGCTTGCGATAGGTTTGACGCCGGACGTGGAATTATCCCGAATCTGCAATGTGGGCAACGCCGCCTGCCAGGGCTCCGCCATGATGGCCGTGTCGCGGGAGGCTTTCGTCACAGCCTGTTCGATGGCGGGGAAAATTGAGCATCTTCCTCTTTCCGGAAACGCTTATTTCAACATGTCGTTCCAGGATCATGTGAGGTTTTGATATTTATCAATCAACCAGCTCACGGTCGAGAACACTGCTAAGCTCATAGGATGTGATCGGCTTGTTAATCAACGCCCGGACGCCGATTTCTCTGGCCTTCTCTTTATCAATAGTGTCACTGTATCCGGTCATCAGAATCACCGGGATGTCTTCGCGCAGTTTCATTATCTCCCTCGCCAGTTTGTCACCCGTCATCTTCGGCATGGTCATGTCTGTGATTACGAAATCGTAGACATCTGGATTCTTCGCAAAATGTTTTAACGCCTCTTCACTGTCCGTCATGATCGTAGTTTTATAGCCAAGGAAATTCAGGATTTTTCCGATCGTTTTGACAACATCGACTTGATCGTCTACAACCAGCGCTTTGCCTTTTGCTTTTCCTTTTTTATATTTCTCTTGCTCAATGCTTTTGCCGCCAGGCGCCCGCTCGATCAAGGGCAGTAAAATATGAAACGTCGTTCCCTCGCAAGGCTGGCTCTCCACATCAATATGGCCGCCGTGGCTTTCCACAATTCCGTGAATGACCGACAGCCCAAGCCCCGTGCCCTCCCCCTCCGGTTTGGTGGTAAAAAAAGGCTCGAATATTCTTTCAAGCGTTGCGGGCTCCATCCCGCCTCCTGTATCGCTCACGCTCAGTTTCACGAAATCCTGAAAGGAGTTCTCGAACCGTTTGCGCCGCAAGGTTACTGTTAAAACACCACCATTTTCTTTCATGGCGTAGGCGGCGTTGGTGCACAGATTGACGACGACCTGGTGAATCTGTGTCGCGTCGCCCATAATGTAGCTGGATCTGGTATCTATATTTTCGACGATTTTAATAGTGGCGGGAATTGTGGCCTTCATCAGTTTCAAGACTTCCTTTACGATGAGATAAATTTCCAGGGACTGAAAGTCCTGGTCGCCTCGGCGGCTGAAAGTCAGTATCTGCTTAACGAGTTCTTTGGCGCGGTGGCCTGCCGATATTATTTCATTCAGGCATTCTTCGGTTTCAGAATCCTTGACCGCTATATCCTTGGCCATTGTCGAATATCCTAAGATAGGCATGAGGATATTGTTCAAATCGTGCGCGATACCGCCCGCCAGTGTTCCTATGGCGTTTAGCTTTTGTGTTTCCCAAAGCTCTTTTTCGAGGAGGATCTCTTTGGTCACGTCGCGCCTGACCGCCACGTATCCGGTTATGGCGCCGGTTTTATCTTTGATGGGTGAAATGGTAGATTCTTCTTCGTACAATTCACCCGATTTTTTCTTGTCGATCATACGGCCATGCCATACTTCGCCGTTGGTGACCGTATCCCACAAATCTTTATAGAAGGATTCATCGTGTTTGCCGCTTTTAAGTATTCTGGGATTCTGGCCGATGGCTTCTTGTTTTGCATAACCGGTTATTCGCTCAAAGGCAGGGTTGACGTATTGGATCGTTCCTTCCGCGCCGGTTATCACGACAGCCTCCTCCGCATGGTCAATAGCGATCGCAAGACGGGAAAGCTCGTGCTCCGCCTGTTTACGCTCTTGACCTGTTCGAAGCGCCTGGATTCCATAGGCCAGATCGTCCGCCAGCTCTATTAGATGGGTCATTTCCCTTTTGTCGAAAGCGTCTTTCACTGAAGAGTAAATGTTCAGGGCGCCGATAGGTTGCATGTCAAAGACCAGGGGAATCGCGGCTGAAGAGGAATATCCTCTTTTTTCGGCCTGGGCGCGCCACGGCTTGAACTGCGGATCGTTGTGGATATCATGCGCCACGCTCGGAACACCGGTTCTTATGGCCGTCCCGGTCGGCCCTCTACCCCGCTCCGCATCCGCCCATATGATATCCAGGGTTTCGAGGTATCCCTTCTCAAAACCTGACTGGGCCATCGGAATCACCCTTTTCTTCTCGCCTTTATCAGCATATCCCACCCAGGCGAGACGATACCCGCCGGCGTCGATAATGATCCTGCAAATCTCGTTTAACAGCGCATTTTCATTTTTCGAGCGGATGAGCGCCTGGTTGCATTCAGATAACATCTGAAGCATTCTGTTAGAGTTCCTTATCTCTTTTTCCGCCCGCTTGCGTTCGGTTATGTCGCGTATTATGCCCTGGTAGCCGATGACGGCTCCCTCTTCATCCAGCCGCGTGGTCGCGGAGATCAGACAGTCCATCAAAGCGCCATCCTTTTTGCGCATTTTCACCTCGAAATCACTTGCGAATCCGTTGATCTTTATTTCACCGATAAGCCTGGTCCGATCATCAGGATTCATATATATATCGCAGGTGTTTATCTTCTCCACTTCTTGTTTTGTATAGCCGAATAGATCCAGGAATGACTGGTTACAGTCAATAAACTCCCCGTCTTTCTTGTTTATATAGATCGGATCCCTGGAATTCTCAAATAACGCGCGGTATTTAAGCTCACTTTCTTTTAGCGCCTCCACAGCTTTTTTACGCTCTCTTCTCATCCCGGCCTCACGGAGCTCGCGTTTGACAGAAACCGCAAGGCGCTTTAAGTTGCCCTTTATGAAATAATCGTGCGCTCCTGATTTCATGGCCTCCACCGCCACATCCTCGCCGATTGTGCCTGAAACCAGAATAAATGGAATGTCGATCCCGGACTCATTCAGAATCTCCAGCGCGTCAAGACCACAAAATTGCGGCATTGCGTAATCGGAGATAATGATGTCCCAATATCCTCTTTTGATCTCTAAATCAAAGGCGCTCGGAGTATCGATACGCTTGAACTCAAGATCGTAACCGCCGCGCTTGAGCGCAAGCGCCAGCAATATAGCGTCATCTTCCAAGTCCTCGACTATCAAAACACGGAGAGGCTCGCTCATTTATTTTCCCTTAGAGACCGGAGGAGGCTCGTTTAAAAGGAGCCAGTACAATCCCAGTTGTCTTACCGCTTCTGAAAACCGGGTGAATTGAACCGGCTTTCGCACGTAGCTGTTGGCCCCGAGGTTGTAGCTTTTGATCATATCCTGCTCTTCATCAGAGGAGGTGAGGATGACAACGGGGAGAAGTTTTGTTCTCTCATCCGAGCGTAATCGTCTCAATACCTCCAGGCCGTCCACCCTGGGAAGTTTCAGATCCAGCAGGATAACCGTAGGCATGACACCTGTATCCCGGCCTTGATATGCGCCCGTCGCGAACAGGTAATCAAGCGCCTCCTCTCCGTCATGCGCCACTACAACTTCGTTGGCTATATTATTCTTCTTTAACGCCCGCAGAGTCAACGCCTCGTCGTCTGGATTGTCTTCAACTAAAAGTATAATTTTATCGTTATTCATTTTGATCACCCTCGCTTACAAAGTGAGATAGAAAACAGCCCCTTTATCCACTTCCGCCTCCGCCCAGACTCGCCCGCCGTGCCGGTGGATAATACGTTGAACAATCGCCAATCCGATGCCAGTCCCCGGAAACTCCGATAGCGTGTGGAGCCGCTGGAAAGCGCCGAACAGTTTGCCGACGTATTTCATATCGAACCCCACCCCGTTATCGCGAACAAAATAAACAATCTTTCCGTCACGCCTGGCCGCGCCGATCTCTATACTGGCGTCCAGACGTTTCCATGTGAACTTCCACGAGTTGCTCATAAGATTATATAATACGACGCGCAACAGGCGTTTATCTCCTTGCGCGACCAGGTCTTTTTCAATACTGATCTTTACCATGCGCTCCGGTTGTTCTTTGCGCAGATCATCGGCCACATCATGCGCGAGCGCGCTCAAGTCCACCGGCTCTGCCGTCACCTCGCTCCGGGTGACGCGGGACAGGGTCAGCAGATCGTCTATCAGTTGGGACATTTTAAGTGTGGCGGCGCTCACACGGCTGAGGTAATCCTTGCCGGTGTCGTCCACTTTGTCTGCGTAATCCTCCAGAAGAGCCTTGCTGAATCCGTCTATGCCACGTAACGGGGCGCGAAGATCGTGAGAGACGGAGTAAGCGAACGCCTCAAGCTCCTTGTTGACGCTGGACAACTCGTTCGTGCGCTCTTGAACCAGTTCTTCGAGATGATCGCGGTGCTTGGCAAGCTCCTCCTCCGCCTTCTTGCGCTCTGCTATCTCACCCACCAGGTCGGCGTTGGCGCTTTGTAATTCCACGGTACGTTTAAAAACCATATCTTCAAGCTTGACGCGCCGGGAATGTATTTTGGTTGTCATAGAATTAAACGCCGACGCCAGCGTATACGTTTCGATAGAGCCGGTCGATTCGACGCGCTCTATCATCTCTCCTCTTTCCACTTTTCCTGCGGCCCGGCTAAGAGCCATTAAGGGAGTCGACATCCTGTACGCAAGAAACCAGGCCAGCAAGAGCGTAACCATAAGGCCGATGGAGCCGACATAGGTTACGGTTTCAAGCCGTTGATACAGCGGCGCAAAGGCTTCTGATTTATCGATTTTCACAACCATGCCCCACTCGATATCCGGGGAGATGAGAATATGCCTGTATGCGGCGAGGACAGGTTCACCGCGATAATCATCACCTACGGTTATGCCCTCCTCACCACTCGCCCCCATCATGGCCGGTTTTGCCTTGATCTGGTATTCAAGGGGTACTGCCGTTAATCCATTAGGCAATTTATACTTGAGAGGAGCTATTATCTTTGCATCTGAATCGACCAGCACGACCTCTCCGGTTTCGTTCAATCCCCGACCGGTGTGAAGCAGGGGGTAGATGACTGCGCTGGGGTCAACATGCGCTATCAAAACAAGTATGATTTGATTCTCGCCTGAGGCGTCCGTTTTTATATCCAGAACCGGTTCGACGAGGCGCAAGCCAAAATCGTTTCCCGTTTTATCAAAACTGATTTTCGATAGATTTCTATTTTCTCGCGAAGCCATAAAGGCGTATTTCCTGAAAACGTTCTCGCCAAGATCATCATCGTCTGTGGACGCGATCACGACTCCTGTCGCAATGTCGGCTATTTCGATTTTTTCGTACATCTTGTATTGTCTTTTGAGGAGTTTTATATGCCCGACGATCATTTTGAAAGATTTTTCCTTGCGTATAGCGCTCCACAATGCTCCTCCTTGCATGCCTGACGCCGTAAATTTACCAAACAAGGCATGCAATTTTGATCCATCATCTCTCAACATCCCGCTTTTCGCCAAAGCCATGATGTTGTTTCTACGTTCTTCTATCAAACTCACAAGATATTTTTTTTTCGAGTCCGCTACATGGTTGAGGCTCCGAAATATCCCGTTTTGCTGATAATAGAACTCACCTTCATAATCGGTATATGGCGCGCCAAATAAGGAGACCAACTCTATAACAACTAAAGAGACGGCAAAGAGCAGGCCGAAATAGACCAGCATCTTGTGTCTCAGGCTAAAAAAAGGGCGCCGTTGCGGCTGGTTGGAGGCCGACTGGTTGTTATTACGATCAGTTGTCATTATCGCCCGCTTCGTATTTAAACCTGTTTAAGAAATATTTATTCTGGTTTGCCACTATCTGCCTGGCTGTTTGCATGTCAAAGCTGTCGCGTACCCGCTCCCAACCGATGTTGACCGGAATTTTGCCAATAGCCTTCAAGAACCTGAACTCCTTGTTTAGCGCGCCGTCATCGGCTAACAGTTTTTTTGGAATATTGGCGCTGGAAGCTACGCCCAAAATATCATTTACAGCTAAATCGACATTTTGCTCGACCGTTACGCCCAGTTTTCCGCCTGACACTCCTTTGCCTCCTGATAACGCCCATTGGCTGGCCAGTCTCAGGTTGCGTCTGTCCTCCTGCATCCACCTGATTGCGCGAATTTCCGCCGCTATCAACTGGCGAACACCCTGGGGATTTTTGTCCGAAAATGACTTTCGAAAGTATAGATAGCCGGTGCTCAACGACCTGTGTATCACAACCATGTCGCTATATTTATTCAATGCTATGGTGGGAGTCGGCTCCCAGGCGGAAAAGGCGAATATCTCTCTTTTGTGCAGTGATTCCGGCATCAAGGTTACGTCCATAGGAAGCAGGTCTACGTCATCTTTCGTAATCGCCTCATATTCGAGCGCGTTGAGCAGGCCATAGTGAGCGTTCGAGCCATACGCATAACCAATCGATCTGCCGCGTAGATCGATGAGTAGCATATGGTGGTTTGCGACTATTGAAGTGTATCCATACTGAATCAGGGAGGAGATGGTAACGTCGAAGGCGGCGGCGGCTGTTAACGCTGGCATGTCGCCTCCTATACCGGCGTCAAGGTCTCCCCGGTTTAAAAAAAAGTTTACATCATCGCCTTTCAAGAATGGATATAGCCTGATAGAAAGGCCAAGCCCGGACAAGGCTGATCGTAAAACATTGTCACGCCTGATCGCTTCGGTGATAAGACCCGTGGGCGCCCAAAGAGGCTGTATGCCGATATTTATTATATTTTCAGAATTATTGAATTTGTATTTGGAATAGATCGGGTGTTGGGACAGGCTGTCTCTGGTTGGCGCCACGGTTTTCGTTTTTTCCCTATGCCTCTCACAGGCCGGGTTGAGCGTAGCCAGGCAGACGCAAAAAACAAAAGACAGAAGGAGTTTTGGCTCTATGCGCATCAACCCACTCCAATGTTACCCAAAACATATCCAACACGCTGTTTCTTGATTAGCGCGTTACGGTTACGGACCAACTACCTCCTTCATAATATAATATACTCCAAAGGATCGCAATTATCAGCCTTTTCCAATATGAAATGAGTCTGAAAATCGTGAGAGTTATGCGCCCCGCGTGACCTGTCAAGCATGATGGCTTACGTCACGGGCGGGCCCCCCCTATCATCCTGTCACCCCGGCCCGTCCCGGACTTGATCCGGGAGCCGTGGTCTCCGAGATCCCGCGTCAAGCGCGGGATGACATTTTACGCCACCCCCGTTACGGCTGTGGCCCAGCCACTCCCCCCCCGTCGCGGGAGGGGAAAAT
>DRJW01000386.1 GCA_011052055.1 Nitrospirota bacterium | reverse complement strand
TACTTATTGCAAGAAGAGGTTTTGAAAGACCTGCCCAACATATTAATCGGCGAGAACCCGGACATACCAGACTGCGAAGTCTCTAAAGGGTGGGACGATCTTAAAAAAGCCTATCGGGAAAACCGTCTGTTTATAAACACGACCATGCCGCCGTGGGAGGACGGCTACAACCTCGGCCTGCTGGAGGCCACAGCGACCGGCATGCCTGTAGTGTCTGTCTCTAACCCTACTTGCCCCATTACCGACGGTGTAGACGGATATGTCTGCGATGACGCGGCTACGATGCGAAAAAGAGTCATAGAGCTGATCGACAACCGCGATCTGGCGGCGCAGATCGGAGGACGGGGCAGGGAGATGGCAAGGCAGAAGTTCCCGATGGATACTTTTCTTGAAAAATGGAATTCGGCGATTAATAAAGCGGTCGAGGTTTTTTCAACCGGATTTGCTCCTTCGGCGGTCTTTCAACCATCGGCGGACAGGCGCAAAAGAAGTTTTAATAAAAAAATGCGGACAGGCCGCAAAAACGTGATTTTATCATACACCTCCTACCCCGCCACAGCCGCCTCGTACATAGAAAAAGCTCTCAGAAAAAAACATGATGTGATAACCGCAGGGTGCAAAATAACCCCGGAAATAATCGAGGCGTGGAACCTCGGCAATCTTGAAGAAGCTAAAACTCACGACATTCACACCCCCGACCTTACAGTGGAAACGGATTTCATACTGGAACGTATTCCCGCACGGTTTACTCCAGACTTTTTTCTGTGGGTGGAGACCGGCCTCGGCAAAGCGCCCAACGGATTAGAGAAGATGAATTGCCCTACGGCCGCCTATTTTATCGACACCCATATGCACCTTGAGCGAGACCTTGAGGCGGCGGCCCGTTTCGATCTGGTTTTTTTAGCTCAAAGGGCGTACATACCCGAATTCAAGGAAAGAGGGATAGAAAACATCCACTGGCTACCGCTGGCGTGCGACCAGGAAATTCACGACAAAATGGATGTGGAGAAAACCCATGATGTAGGTTTCGTGGGGTCGCTGACGGACGACCGGCGCGTTGAGCTTCTGCAGAAGCTGGCGGAAAAAATGGAGGTGCGTTACGCGCGCGAGTTTTTGAAGAAGATGACCGGGTTTCTGTGTAAATCCAGAGTCGTTTTCAACAACGCTATCCGCAACGACCTGAACATGCGTGTGTTCGAAGCCCTCTGCTCTGGAAGCCTCCTGCTCACCGATTTAGCCGACGGGATAGACGAATTTTTCGAGGACGAAAAACACCTCGTTATATACAACGACGAAAATATTACTAAAAAGGCGCTTTACTATTTAAAACATCCTGATGAGGCGCAAACCATAGCCCGGCGGGGCCGGGATCTGGCGCTGGAAAAACATACTTACGAGCGAAGAGTGGACGAGATAGTCAAGACTATGGAAAGGCTGACGGGGTCTGATGATTAACGCCGTATATTGTAACCAAGTCTCGAAAGCGCGTGAAGGCCTCGAACGAGTAGTGGCGCCAGAGAGGACTTGAGTTGGAGCAAGAAACAACTGTCGAGCCGTGTCGCGTATGTGGAGCGCGGGCGAACCTTTTTTTCAGAGATAGCCGCCGTTTTTACAAGTGTCCCAACTGCCTGTTGGTTTTCACCAACGAAATGGCCGATCCAAAGTTTCAGGAAACATTTTATAAAGGCCAGTGGGGCGCCCAGGATAACATGTTCTGGCAAAAGCAGGCTGATACGCTCCTGCCGGTTATCACCAAAATAAAAGGGCCTCGGCGAATTCTCGATTTCGGCTCCGGGTCAGGAGCGTTAACCGAAGAGCTCCGCCGCCGGGGATACGATGTCACACCTCTTGAGCCGATGATAAACGGCTATCTGATGGATCAGTCTTACCCGCACAGATTCGACACCGTGATCGCTGTTGAAGTGTTCGAGCATCTCTTGAGCCTGTGGGAGGAAATAGATGAAATTGAAAAGGTTCTAACCGGCGACGGAATAATAGTCGTTTCCACACTCTTGACGAATCCTTTCATAGAAAGCCCCGACTCTGCTGAACAATTTGGAGCGTGGTGGTACAAAAATGATCTTACCCACGTCAACTTTTTTTGCAACCGCACCATCGCGGTTATGGCCGAAATGAGAGATTGGTATATTGATATTTATGGGAACAGTCTTTTTGTGGTGAAAAAACAGGCTTATGAGGGATAAGTGGACGAGATAGTCAGAGCCATGAGAGAACTGACCGGTTTTGATAATTAGCGTACATTCTTTCTAAAATGTTATATAATCAGTTTTCGTTTACAAAAAGTATTTATTCCGGCGATCCTGATAAAATATAGAGATAAAAAAATTAGCGATGTCTCAAGCGCATTATCCCCACCTGAAAGTTTTGTCCGCCGATGACTCTAACGTGATAAGAAAAATATTAAAAAAGGCTCTGGCCAGTTTCGATATCAGCGATGTGGACGAGGCGAGAGACGGACGCGAGGCGCTCGACAAAATCCGGGAAAACCATTATGACGTAATCCTGCTCGACTGGACAATGCCCAGAATGACCGGGCTTGAGGTGTTAAAAGAGATCAGGAAAGACCCGGATAAAAAAGATATCCCGGTGATAATGATAACCGC
>DRJW01000385.1 GCA_011052055.1 Nitrospirota bacterium | reverse complement strand
TTTACAGCAGAGGCGAACTCGCCGGCTACCCTGCCGAGAAAATTGAACCCTTCGCGGAACAACCTCCTGCGGCTCATCGGCCTGTTATCATCGGTCATCGTAATATTGTACATTATGATGGAGTTTTAGAGGCCACTGATAAAAACGTTATACTGGAACCGGTGGGATTTTAAGGCTTTGGAGGCCTTATCCCGGCGAATCGAGGCGCTAATAGTGTAAACTTGTGTAAAAGAGAATATTAAGCCGGTACAGTATGGATTTTAGCAGGATAAGGCGCGCGTCCAGATACCTTGCCCGTTACAGGGAGATATTCACCGTGCTGGTCAGGTACGGGCTCGCCGACTGGGCGACCAGGATCGACCTTGATTTTATAAAGGAAATTATAGCGCGAAAAACGCCGAAAGAGTTTCTCGCCCTGTCCACCGACGAGAGAATTCGCCGGGCCTTAATGGAGCTTGGCCCCACATTCATCAAGTTCGGCCAGATACTCTCGGTGCGTCCCGATGTTGTCGGCGTCTCTCTTTCCAACGAATTAAAAAAACTGCAATCTAACGTCGATCCCGATGCGTGGGAGGATGTGGAGAAGATACTGGAGAAGGAGCTTGGCAAACAGGTGGCGGACGTGTTCGACAAGCTTGAAAAAGAGCCGGTGGCGTCCGCTTCGATAGGCCAGGTTCACCAGGGATGGCTCAAAACCGGGGAGAAAGTGGCCGTGAAGGTGCGGCATAAGGATATCGAGAAAATAGTAAACACCGATATAGACATTCTTACCGATCTTGCCACTCTTCTTGAAAAATATGTCGAAGAGGCCCGTTTATACAGGCCGAAAAATACGGTCGGGCAGTTTGCCAGAACCATAAGAAGAGAGATGAACTTCGACAGGGAAGCGCGCCATATATTAAACCTGTTCGAGGATTTCGCGGATGACGACACGACAATAATTCCCGCCGTCTACGAAGAGTATACGACGTCGCGCGTCCTTGTGATGGAATGGCTAGAAGGCGTGCCTTTTAACCAGATTCCGGATGACGCCACAGCCGGACTGGACAAGCAGGATCTAGCTATCAAGGGGGCCAATCTTTTTCTGAAAATGATTTTTATCAACGGCTACTATCACGCCGATCCTCATCCCGGCAACCTTATGGTGTGCGAAGGCGGAAAGATAGGACTGCTCGATTTCGGCATGATGGGGCGGCTTTCACGCAAAATGCGCGAGCATATAGAGGATCTTGCGATGGCGGCGCTGGCAAGAGACTCCGACAGGCTGGCGAAAATCATTATCCGCGCCGGGTCGGTTTCGGTGGATCTCGACGAGACCGGCCTCGGAATAGATATCACCGACTTTATCTCTTATTACGGCTCTTTGCCGATAGCCAAAATAAAGCTGTTTGAGGCGTTAAACGAGCTGGTGTCGATAATTCACCGGCATCACATTATGCTTCCGGCGGAGATAATGATGCTGATAAAAACCCTTGTTACTCTTGAAGGAACAGGGCGCATTCTTTCCCCGAAATTCGACCTGCTTTCACTGCTGGGGCCATATCAGGAGCAGATGAACCTTGTCGGTTTTTCGCTGACCCGCAGGATGGCCAGGCTCAACAGGTTCTATGAGGAGATTTCCAATTTCGCGGAAACCGTGCCGCCCGCGCTGGCCGACATCATCGAAAGATTCCGCGCCGGCGCCCTGGAAATCCATATGGAGCACCGGGGGCTGGAGCATTCCGCCAATAAACTGGTCTTCGGGATCATCACGGCCGCCTTGTTTATCGGCTCTTCGATGATACTAAGCTTTAAGACGCCGCCGTTGGTTTTCGGCTATTCAATTCTGGGGGTCATAGGATATGTTGTTTCGGTGCTTATGGGCCTGAGGATTTTATGGGCGATTATGATATCAGGGAAACTGGAATGATTTTTTAACGCGGAGAGGAAACCATGTTCAACACTTTAAGAGACGCCGCTAAAATAGGCATGGGGGCCGTCTGGCTTTCAAGGGAAAACATCAGAAAATTTACCGACGAGCTTATCGAAATGGGAAGGGTGAGCAAAGAGGAGGGGGAGCGGCTTTGTGATGAAATCGGCGAATCCCAGGACGAGTATAAAAATAAACTGAACGATTTAGTCGATAACGCCGTGCAAAAAGCGCTCGATACGTCGGGTCTCGCCCGCAAATCGGAAGTTGAGGAGCTTCGCCAGAAAGTGGCCGAGCTTGAGATGAAGCTGAAATCAAAATAAGACGCGCCACCTTTTACGCAAAATGAGTCTGGACCAGGCCGCCGTTTTAATCGTATGGGCTATCTGGTGTTTTTTTCACAGCCTGCTGGCCGCCCTGGGTGTGGCGGAGCGGGTCAAGCGCATGATGGGCGCGCAGGCGAGGTGGTATCGGCTCGGCTACAATATCTTCGCCGTCGTCTCGATTATCCCGCCTATGATGATTGAAAAGTCTTTATCCACCGGGCTTGCGGTTGACTGGGGAAGGTTCAACACGGTTCGGGCCATAATTTCCTGGGGAGCTTTAGCTCTGCTCGTATGGGCGATAAGCATTTACGATCTGAAAGATTTCTCAGGGATTAAAATGACCGCCCAACCAGAAAAACTTGTGACTTCAGGGCCGCTTTCGATCGCGCGCCATCCGATATACGCGATGGCGTATGTATTGATCTGGACGAGGCCTCTTACAGACACCGCCATAATATCGAGCGCGGTCCTGACCTTTTACCTGATAATCGGAACGTGGCTCGAAGAGCGCAAACTTGAATTAAAATTTGGCGAGGCGTACAAAGAGTACCGGAAAAAGACGCCCGCCTTTTTTCCATGGAAGCTTGCCCTAAGCAAACTTGGGATGAAATCCAGGTGACGATTTCAAAAAAACGGGAGCCCCCCTTTTTCAGCGTTGTCATCCCCACGTTTAACCGCTGGCCGCTGGTTGGCGATGCGATAGATTCCGTTCTTGCCCAGACATTCGAATCATTCGAGCTGATTGTCGTCGATGACGGCTCTACCGATGATTCGGCCCGGATCATCGAAGAGCAGTATGGGGATCGGGCCCGGATTATAAGGCAGGCCAATAAAGGGGTAAGCTCCGCCAGGAACGCAGGTATAGCGGCGGCAAAGGCGGCGTGGATCGCGTTTTTGGATAGCGACGACCTGTGGACTCCGGACAAACTTGAGCGCCAGCATGAGGCGATAATAGACGATCCATCCCTCCAGGTTTTGCATACCGATGAAATATGGGAAAGGGGCGGGAGAAGAGTGAATCCGGGGAGGAGACATTTAAAAACCGGGTCGATCGATGACGGGGCCGACCAGCTTTTTAACCGGTCACTTGCGACCTGCCTTATATCTCCTTCATCGGTGGCTGTTCATTCTGAAGTTTTCAGGACGGCCGGCCTCTTCGACGAGTCTTTGCCGGTGTGCGAGGATTACGATATGTGGCTGAGAATTATGGTTTTTTGTCGAATCGGGTATTTGCCGGAAAAACTTACTATAAAGCGTAACGAGTATGGCGCCAAATGCCGGGCCGTCCAACTCTCCTCATCGGTGTGGGGCATGGATCGCTATCGGGTTCGCTCGTTAAGAAAGCTGGTCGATTCGGGTAAGCTGAGTAAAAACCGCGCGAGGATGGCTATAAATGAAATCATCCAAAAAACCAAAATAATAGCGGACGGCTCTATTAAGCGGGGGAAACGCTCCGAAGCGAAAATATGGCTCACCGAGGGGCGCCAGGCGGCCAAGGAGCTTGCGTCGCTTTAGAGGCTCCCTTTAGGGAACCTCTAATAATTCATTTTCTACTGCAAATTGATGAAATCGCCTCTGGCTTTGTTGACGTGACCAAATTGTCCTCAACGTATGTATTCATACGTTTGCGGGAATTTTGCCCCGTCGCCTTGCCAGAAACGGTTTCACTTATTTTCGCTACGAAAGCAATTATTAGAGCCTCCCTTTAATCGTTAAAAGCGCCTTTGAGCCTGAGATCCTCCACTATCATATCGGCCATGTGGCCGGGCGTGTTTTTGGCGTTATTGAAGACAATATCGTAGAGGGACAGATCGGCCGCGTCCATGCCGGTAAAATCGGATATGAAGTTATCCCGCAATCCCTGCCTTTCTTTAATGGTTTTTTCAGCTTCGCCATGCGAGCATTTGCTAATCCGCTCAATTCTGGCCAGCCTCCAATCGTAAGGGGCTGTAAGCCTGATATGAACACCTCTGAATTTTCCGGGATCGAGCCCTGAAGCGATAACCTGCGACCCGGAGCCGAGGATAACGCAGTTTCCCTTTGCGATGAAATTGAAGATCAGGTTGCGCGTCCCCTCGTATACACGCGAAGAGTTCGACTGAAGATAATCAGGAACCAGGGCGTCGATAAACCAGTCTTTAAAAGACCATCGCTTTTCAGAGATGTTTTTGACCATATCCGGTAAGATATCGCCCTTGGCTATCATCTCATCAATCATATTGCGGGTAAAAAGAGGCCAGGGCGATCTGGCTTTTTTATTTATTTTTTCCACCAGGGCGGTGGCCAGATCATAACCTTCACAACCGAACTCGCGGGAGATGGTTACAAAAAAGGTAGGTTTTACCCTGTCTTTCTCAAGGGCCTTTTCCCTTCTCGCAATCCAGTCGCGGTAAAAACTGAGATCAAGAGTGGTTTTTTTCACAAACCGGTCTGCCATAAGCTTTGTACCTTTGCCACTTATAATATAGTTTTATTTACTATTTTTAACAAGGCGCATAATATATTACATACAGCTTAAAATCAAAATTTAATAGGCGGAGTAAATATCTGTGTTCGCAATAATGATATGAACCAATGTTAGAGGGAGACGCTCGAATGAACAACAAATACAGTTTTGGAAAAGAGGTTGAGCTCGGCTTCGACGAGGCGGTCGCGAAGATGAGAGAAGCGTTAAAACCACAGGGTTTTGGAATATTGACAGAAATAGATGTCGCCGCCACACTTAAGAAAAAGCTGGATAAAGATATGCCTCCCTACATGATCCTGGGGGCCTGCAATCCTCCCATCGCCAGCAAAGCTCTGGAAGTTGAGCCGTCGATAGGTGTGCTGTTGCCCTGCAACGTGGTTGTGCGCCAGGATGGCGATGGTAAAGTCTTCGTTGAGATCATGGATCCGAACGCGGTTTTGGGCATGGTGGACGCGCCAGGAATTGAAACCCTGGCCGGCGACGTGCGCCAACGCCTGGAAAAAGCGCTAGAAGCGTTGTGATTTACAGGCTCTGGCGTCCTCTACCGTCAGCGACTGATATATTTTCTTTAAGTCCGCCATGTATGCCCTGTAAATTAAAAGTTATGGGGCATGCAAAGCTTTTATCTACACAAAGTAGTTTAGCTGGTGTCTGATAAGCTCAAACCCGATAATCAGCAGGAAAATGTATAAACCTTTGCTGTATTTTTCTTCGTTTACGGTTTTCGACAGCCATCTGCCGGTAATCATTCCTCCCAGCATGGCGGGAAGCAGGTATCCGAAGGTGACCATAATGTCGTAGGTGAAGTTTTCGCTGATCATATGAAAACAGAGCACAACAATACTGGTGGTAAGAACAAACACGTTTAGAACCGCCCTTTTTTGCTGTGACGGCCAATCGTGACTTGCGACGTAGAGCGCGACCGGCGGAGCCGACGTGTTGAAAACGCCTCCCAGCAAACCACCCAAAGCTCCGAAAATCCCGGATGACCAGAAAGGGAAGGTCATCATTACCTTGCTGGTGTAAAGCGAGTAGGTTGAGTAGACGACCAGGAACAGGCCCAGGGCCAGTTTCACCAGCCCATCGTCGAAAGAGCCAAGCAGAAAAATGCCCAGCGGGGCGCCGAAGATCGCTCCAACCAACAATGGAATGGAGTTGGCCAGAACGAAATTTGACCTCAGATTAACGGCAAGGACTCCTGTCAGAAGCGGAAGGAAAAGAGCGAGCAAAGGAGCGACCGTTTTTATAGGCAGGTACAAAGACAGTATCGGCGTCGCAAAGAGCACGAAAGCGAATCCGAACACTCCTTGTAGCAGTGAGCCGATGAAAATAACCGCTCCTGTAAAGATCATCTCCATAATTTATCGGCCAGACTGATTATAACTTGCGCGAATCAGCTTTAGCGCCAATTAGCCGGACGGTATTTCATACAACCAGATCGAGCAGGAGCTGTATAAACTGGTCTACGCGAATAGCGGCCTGTCCACCTTCGGGATAACAGTCTTTGAATTTATAATTTTGAAACTACTTCTCAATCTATTTCCATCGCCACAACAACCGGGCGGATCAGAGACTGGCCCACAGGCGAAAAATCGGAGGCTCTCGCGCTGATTTTCTCCAGTTCGTCTTTGGAGGCTTTGCTTTTAACAATTACTTTTGTCTTTATCCCGGTAAAGCCAGGGACTTTGTCAGTTTTCAGATCGTCTATTACGGCGAGAAATCCGGGAATATCGAGATTCGCCTCGACTTCCAGAGATAACTCCTCAATTTCAATGCCTTTCATCGTGGCGAGAAAAACAAAAATAATGCTGTAGCAAGCGCCGAACGCCCCAAGCAGGTAGGCGGTCGGAGTCGCCGCAATGTTTGTTCCTCCCAACACGCAAGGCTCGTCCACAACTATTTTGAAATCATTTACAGTAGTTTCAACTTGGTAACCACCCTTCCAGACCGACCGGGACTTTACCGTTTTTCCGCCCATGTTAGGAGCCGCTTTAATCGCTTCAACCGCGTCGGCGATCACTTTTGTATCAAGTCCGTTTAGCATATGATTATCCTCCAAAGATGTCTGATTTGCGGCGCTTCTTGAAAATCTGGCCGCCTGTTATATTCCTTAGTCAGGCTACCCAAGCCTGCGTCCCGCTATTTTATTAGCTGTCGTCACTGTTTCTTTTTAAACTTTGAATAATATCGAGCGAAGAAGCGTCGTCATGGTCGAAAGCTTTTTTGGCCTCTTCAAAAAGGATTTCAATAGTATCGTTAAAAATATCCATATATTCTTTGGAGGCTGATACGCTGAAATGCCGTGGCCGCTCAAGAGGCACTTTAACAACCTTCCTCACCCTGCCTGGCTTATAAGTAAGAATAATAACCGTGTCCGCCATGAAAATAGCCTCTTCAAGCTCGTGCGTTACGAACAAGGTTGTTATCTTTGTCTCATCAAAAAGCTTCAGGTAAAACTCCTGCATCAGCTCGCGAGTCATCGCGTCGAGCCCCCGAAACGGCTCATCGAGGATCATGACGCTGGGCTCGTTTACCAGGGCGCGGGCAAGCTCAGCCCTTCTTTGCATACCGCCCGACAGCTGGGTCGGGTATTTATCCTGAAAATCCTGCAACCCCACCGTTTCTAGTATCGACTCCGTTTTTTCTTTAATATCTTTTTCAGCAAGGCCTTTGGCTTTAGGGCCGAAAGCGACGTTATTAAAGACAGTCATCCATGGAAACAGGGCGGTTTCCTGAAAAACAACCAGCCTGTCATGCCCAGGCTCTGTAATTTTCTCGCCGTCGATTGTAATGGAGCCTGTGTCGGGGGTTTCATAACCGGCGATAAGGTTTATCATCGAAGTTTTCCCACATCCGGAGGGGCCCATCAGCACCGTCAATTGCCCTGGAGGAATTTCTATCGACAGTTGATCCAGACAGAGAATCTTTTTTTCATCTTCAAAAAAACATTTACTCACATTGTTTAAGACAACATGTCCTTTGTCCGCCGCTTTTTCAACCATTAAAACTTCCTTCTCCATGGCATGGCTTTTTCCCCGATAACTCTCACAAGACTGCTTGTGATATACCCGGCGAAGCCTATGCTTACCATGCCGACCAGAATTAGCGGAAGGTTACCGTTTGTATAAGCCTCCCAGGTTCCCCTGCCAAGGCCTCCATGCCCGGCTATCATCTCGGCGGCGATCAAAACATTCCACGTGACGCCTATTCCCACCGTCATGCCGGTGACAATGGATGGCAGAGAGCCCGGAATCATAATTTTAAAAAAAATGTCTTTGCGGCTGGCGCCCAGCGAGATCGCGGCTCTTTTTACGGAAAGATCTATGCTTGACACTCCCTGCATGACGTTTAGGACAATGACAAAAAAAGCGCCGATGAAAGTGAGAAAGTAGATCGATAACTCCTCGGTGGGCCAGAAAAGGATCGAGAGCGGTATCCATGCGATCGGAGGAATGGGCCTTAGCATCTCGAATACGGGAAAGCATAATGCCTTGATAGTCTTGCTTGCTCCCATAGCAAGGCCCAGTGGAATACCCACAACCTGGCCTACGGTAAAACCGACAAAAACTCTTATGAGGCTCATTTTCCAGTCATTCCAGTAACTAGACTTTAAGACCGACTCATACAGGCTGTCCCACACATCCTTGGGGTAGGGGATGTTGCTAAGATAAGGAAGCTCCCAGGTGATCGACAACTGCCACGCAATGAGGAACCCGATAATTGAAATGGCTCCCGGCAGGGCTTTGCGCTCTGTGAGCTGATACAGAGCGCCCCTTGTTTTTACGGCCACCGCCGCCGGGTGAATCGGCGGAGCGGCTGAGACTGAAGTTTGGCTCATATCAGGCCATCTCCCTTTCGCCAGCCTTAAAAGCTTTGAGCGCCTCTTCGTGGACAATGCTTAGAAGATCCGCTTTGATGTTCCGGTAGATTTCGGTTTTGATAACGTCCAGACGTCTTGGCCGGGGTAAATCTATTTTTATTATTTTTTTAACTTTTGCGGGCCGTGTGGTCATCACCACAACCAGATCGCTAAGATATATGGCTTCGTCAAGATCGTGAGTGATAAAAAACATGGTGCGGGGGTTTTCATCGAAAAGCTCCAGCAAGAAGTTGTGCATAACACTTTTCGCCACCGCGTCGAGCGCCCTGAACGGCTCATCGAGCATCATTATTTTCGGCTGGTTTATAAGCGCGCGCAAAATCTCGACCCTTCTTTGAACACCAGATGAAAGTTCGGAGGGATATTTGGTCTCCACCTTTGTCAAACCGACCCTGTTGAGCAGGCTGATCGCCATCTTCTCGGCCTCAGGCCTTTCCATATTTTTCTGTATAACAGGCCCGTATATAATGTTTTCGCTGACCGTTTTCCACGGGAATAACGCGCCGCCCTGAAATACGACCACTCTGTCCGGGCCGGGCGGCGTCTGTATTTCGGGAGAGGCCAGAAGCTCTCCGTCCATAAGAATTTCACCAGATGTGATGGTGTCGAACCCGGCGATCGTGTTAAGAAGTGTGCTCTTGCCGCATCCTGAGGGCCCTACCACGGAGACGAACTGGCCCGCCTCAAGGTTGAAAGAGCAGTTTTCCACCGCGACCACATGAATCCCGGCCGGATCGTATATTTTGCCGGCGTTTACTATTTCTATTTTTCCGTTGGCCGCTTTATTCATTACTTATTGTCACCTTGCTATCGTGCTTTTCTTTTGGCTTCTTCCCAGGCCATCAGAAGATTTCCCACATACCTGATCGCAACGCTACTTACGTACCCCAGAAAACCGAGGGTAAACATATACATTATTACCTGTTCATATTGAAAAAGCGCCGCCGCTTCATAAATGTAGTAACCAAGCCCTCTTTGCCCGGCGATTATCTCGCCTGCCACGATAGACATCCAGGCGATACCCATGGCTATCTGAAGGCCGGTGAAAATAAAAGGAAGCGAGCCGGGTATCACAACGTGAAACAGTATATCGCGCGGCTTGGCCCCCAGGCATTTGGCCGCCAGAAAGTAATCCCTGTTTATCGACTGGACCCCAAGGAGGGTGTTTAAGACCGTAGCGAAAAAGGCGGCGATAAATGTGACAAATACGACAGGAAGCTCGATTCCAGGTAAAACAAGCACCGCCAGAGGAATCCAGCTTAAAGGGGGCATCGGCCTGAAAATCTCCACAAGCGGAAAAGTGTAGTTGTGGAGAATCCGGCTCCAGCCCATGACAATCCCCAGCGAAACGCCAAAAACCACAGCGCCCGCGAAGGCGGCGTAAGTCCTGATGATGCTGTAGAGAATGTCCACATAGTACGGCTTTGTAAAAAGAGAGACTCCATACTTGGGGTGAATGGCGCTCCACTCGGTGACTACCGAAAGGGGATCAGGTATGTTTTTAAATCTTGGCAGAGTAAGAGTCTCTGTAAGAAAATACCATGAGGAGAAAAATAAAATCATGCCAGCGAGAGCCGCGTAGAACGTGGGTGCGGCGGCAAGATTTTTAATCCTGGTCATTTTTACCTGATCCCCTTCCAGATTCGATCAACCTTTGTAAGCGCTATCAGGCTTACCTTTAATTATACCCAGCGGTAACTTGACGCCCATTTCTTTGACCGCCTCATCCACCAACTTGGTATAGATAGCCCCGTCCGGCAACTTATCAATGATAATCGTCTTTTTATCCTTAAGAAAGCTGAAGTTGAAATCTATAAAATCCCTTACGCCCTTGTCGAAACCTGTCGGAATAATACAGTTCTCCTCCTGGCCGCCCACTTTCGGGTCGTATGCGCCATAGATGGCCTTCCACAACGATTTAGTGGAGAAACCGGGCAGTTCAGCGCCGACAAATTTCACCGTCTCGTACGGGTTGGACATTATGAACTTGCCACCCTCGATATCGGCCTTCACCCATCCTTTGGCCGCCTCATAATTGGCGTCGATAAAGTCTTTGCGCATTACGATGAAGTCGGCGTCCATGCTGTCGAAAACGGAGCCTGTGACCGCCACTCTCCCGATCCCTTTATCCTCGATCTGGGCTACATGCGGCTGGAACGCCTGAACAGCGTCCACCTTCTTCGACATCAACGCGGTTTTCACGATAGTCGGGGAAAGAAACTGGACATTTGCGGTGATATGGCCTTTTTTAAGCAAAGCGGTCACAAGACGGTCCCCGCAAGAGCCTTTGCCCGACGCGGCGATTTTCTTTCCATCAAGCCACTTTATGAAATCTTTAAAGCCTTTGAACTTCGGCGCCGATTTATGAACCATCATAATCGCGCACATCTGGCCGGTCCGGCTAAACAGGTTGCATGAAACCATTCTAAGGTCGGCGATATCCCTTTTTGTGGAAGAGACAATGGCGGGCGTATCACCCATATAACCGATCTGGTTTTTGTCGGCGAGAAGGTTTGTCACGATAGGAGGGCCTACAACCTGCACATCCCAGCTGACTTTACTGCCTTTCGGAATATAATTTTGCCAAAACTTTTTATGTTTTACAACCACCCCGGACCATCCGCCTATCCACGAAGGGAAAAACCCGACTGTGATGTCCGCCGGTTTGCCGGACGGTGGCGCGGCGTAAACCTTTTCCGGAGCTCCGACCGAGGCCAGGAACGCCCCGATGCTCGACAAGGAAAGACCAATCACCATAGCTTTTGAAATGAATTCTCTTTTGGTGATTTTCGATTTGAAAAAATCACCGATCAGCGCGTCTACTTCGTCTTTTTCCCTGAACTGGTCCAGATGTTCATATTTGTTCATCTTTTCCCCCTTTTAAGTTGATTGTTAACCCTGAATATCTGATTACAACTTCCTCTAAACCCTATCTTAGCCCTAAATCAAGAAATCGTCTCCGATAGACCATAATGCGGCCTGTCACCAGACGAATTCTGTGACTTGAAAAATAGCCTGCGTAATGATAGGGTTCTCAGGATAAATGTTCAAGAGTTATGCCAATAACTTGATATTTTAACTCGCTGATATATTGGGGCCTTGAAGATTGCTATCATTTATAAATAATTATTTTCAGATTAATTTCGAATATTCTTGGAAATTTATTAATAATCAATAATAATTTAAATTTCACTTAATCGAGTAATCTAGATGGAAAATTATGAGAACTTATAATTTGCTAGCTATTGACGATGAAGATTACGCCGTCAGGCTTATAAACAGATATTGCGGTTACAGGGAGGATATTAAATGTCATGGCGCAAGCACATCATCTGAAGCTTTGGAATGGGCCAAGTCAAACTATTTCGACATAGCGCTGATTGATTACAAAATGCCGGGCATAAACGGTGTTGAGCTTGGCCAAAAGCTCAAGAAAATCCATCCCGGCTCTTTTTTTATTATAGTGACCGCTTATGGAGGGCTGGAAAAAGCGGTGGAGGCTATGAGGGCCGGTATGTTCGATTTTCTCACCAAACCGCTGGAGCTTGGCGAGTTTGAGCTGGCTATGGAAAGAGCCATAAAAAGCATCGAAATAAATAATCAAAATAAACAGTTAAAAGAGTTTCTCCTGGAGAGCACAGGAAAAGGAAAGCTTATCGGCGATTCTGCCCAGATAAAAGCCATCAAACAAAAGGTTCAAAAAATAGCGCGTTACGACGCGCCGGTGCTTATTACGGGAGAAACCGGTGTCGGCAAAGAGGTGGTGGCCCGGATGATTCACGCCTGTAGCGGGCTTAACAATTCCCGTTTTGTAGCTGTAAACTGCTCCGCCTTTTCTGAGTCACTGCTTGAATCGGAATTGTTCGGTCATGAAAAAGGAGCGTTTACCGGGGCGGATAACCAGAGGATCGGCAGGCTGGAGATGGCTGGAGACGGCGTAATCCTTCTGGACGAGCTTTGTGATATTTCCCCCTCTACCCAGATAAAGTTGCTGAGGGTTTTGCAGGAGAAGGAGTTTGAAAGGGTAGGCGGCAACAAAACAATCAAGCTTAAGGCCCGCATACTGTCGGCTACAAACAAGGATATTCAAGAGGAGATAGCCAGCGGTCGTTTCAGAGGGGATCTTTATTACAGGCTGAACACGATCCACCTCCATATTCCGCCTTTGAGGGAGAGGAAAGAGGATATACGCGGATGTATGGATCATTTTCTGAGGAAATTTTCTCTGATATATAGCAAGGAGGGCCTGAAGCTTACAAAGGAGGCTATTGACTCTATGCTGGCCCACCCATGGCCGGGAAACGTAAGACAGCTTCAAAACTCCGTCGAGCTTCTTGTTATTGAAAGCGCCGATAAAATAATCGATGTAAAACATCTGCCAGATGATCTTTTCACCAGCAGTCCGGCCGAGCGAAGCCAGGTTAATGACCGTACGCTGGTCAATGATAATAATAAAAACAGAAAAATTCCTGAGCTGTTGTCTGCAATGGAGCGAAAGAGCATTGCAGACAGCCTGGAGGAAAACCGGTGGAACAAATCGAAAGCGGCTATGGATCTTGGCCTGACTCTTGCCCAGCTTATATACCGGATGAAGAAATATGACATTAAATAATTACAGGCTCCCTGTAGCTGGCGCGAGTAATTACACGTTAAAAGCGTCCATCTTTTTTCTTACCTCCCTCACGCTATTCACTCAAAACCTTTCATATTCCCAAACGCCAGAAAAAACAGCGCAAGCTCAGACAACAATAGTGCTGAACACTTTTGCAAGACCGCCGCTTTCCAACCCTTTTCAAACAGGAATGGCCGACCTGATTTTCATAGAAGCGTTCAAGCGGCTGGGAATGACGGTGACCATAGTTCATCTGCCGGCTGAAAGGGCGCTTATCAACGCCAATAAAGGGATAGACGATGGGGACTTTGTAAGGGTGGGGGGGTTGAGCAAGCTTTACCCGAACCTTATCCAGGTTCCGGAAAAGATTATGAATTTTGAATTCGTGGCTTTTTCCAGAAAAACCAATATCCGGACTGAAAGCTGGGAAAGCCTTAAGCCATATAGCATAGGTATAATAAGGGGCTGGAAGATTCTGGAGGAAAACGTGGTGGGCGCCTCCTGGCTGACGCAGGTGGCCGACCCTTACCTTTTGTTCACCCTTATTGAAAACGACAGAGCCGATATCATTTTGTACGAACGGCTGGAAGGTTATGGAATGATTAAAGAGATGGAGATGGACGATGTAAAGGCGCTGGAGCCTCCGCTCGTTACAAGAGAGATGTTTTTATATCTCCACAAAAAGCATAGCGCCCTTTCGCTTCCGCTGGCGAAAACGCTCAGGAAAATGAAAATGGACGGCTCTTATGTGAGAATTATCAGTAAATCCTTAAAATCGTATCTGCCCAAAGAAGATAACTGATTTATGAGCTGTTTTGCCTGGTATACATCCTGCGCCGTGAGCCTGTTCAGGTTTAATGAGGGGATATGAGTGTGACATCGGGCTCCGATCCGAAACTCAAACGCAGGGTAGCGCGCAGGCTCATATTATATATACTCCTTTTCAGCTCCATCATAACCTTTCTCGGCACATCGCTTCAGCTTTATCTCGACTATTCCAAAGATGTGACATTGATTGAGCAAAGCATGGAGCAGATGGAGAGCAGTTATTTGCCGAGTATTATAAACAGCCTCTGGGTTTCAGACCACGCGCAACTTAAAACCTTGCTGAGCGGGATGCTTCAGATTCCCGACATGCAAAACCTTGAGATAGTCCAGGACGGCGAAGAGATAATTTCGTTAGGCTCCCCGGCGTCCCAAAATATAATCACCCGCACATTTCCACTCTCGTACAATTACCGGGGTGAAGATATCCATCTTGGAGACTTGATGGTTTACGCGAGCCTGACGGGCGTATATAACCGTTTGCTCGACAAGGTTCTTGTCATTTTGGGGACTCAGGCTGTGAAAACTTTTCTTGTCTCAACATTTATCTTCATAATTTTTTATTTGCTCATAGGCAAACACCTGGAGACCATGGCCGATTACGCCAGGTCTTTTAACATTAACAATCTTGAATCGTCTCTTACTCTTCAACGACGGTCAAAAAAAGGCGTCGAAAAAGATGAGCTGGACCAGCTGGTTGTCTCCATCAACCAGATGCGGCTAAATCTCAAAAATTCTTACGATGATTTGAGGTACGCCAAGGAGCGTCTGGAAACGGAGATAGCAGAAAAAATAAGCGCTGAAGAAGACCGCGCGCGGCTGGTGATGGCCGTTGAGAACGTAATCGAGGCTATTATCATCACCGATCCCGCCGGAACCATATTATATGTCAATCCGGCTTTTGAGAAAATCAGCGGGTATTCGAGCTCTGAGGCGCTGGGGGAAAAGCTGAAACCTTTTATGAGCCAGGAGGGAGGAGGGAAGTTTTATGACGACATATGGCGCTCTGTCTCCAAAGGCGCTCCATGGATGGGGCGCTTCTCCAACACCAAAAAAAATGGCGCGCGCTTTGTGGAGGACGCTACCATTTCTCCGATAGTAGACTCTGGCGGCAAGACAGTAAACTGCGTAGTCATCAGGCGTGACGTCACTAAGGAGGAGATGTATGAAAAAAGATTTCACCAGGCCAGGAAAATGGAGGCTATCGGCACCCTGGCGGGAGGCATAGCGCACGATTTTAATAACATATTATCCCCGATAATCGGGTATACCCAGCTCCTTTTGCGTAGCAAAGAGGAGGGCAATCCCGACAAAGAGCTACTCGAAGAGGTGCTTATGGCCAGCAAAATGGCCAAAGACTTGATAAAGCAGATTCTTACATTCAGCAGAATACCGGATGGCGAGTTAAGGCTTATCAATCCTTATATTGTTGTCAATGAGGTTGTCAGGCTCATCAGGTCGTCATTACCCAGCGACATCGAAGTTCAGACCAGCGTATCCAAAGAGTGCGGAATGATTAAGTCCTATCCCACTCATGTAAGCCAGCTTGTTTTAAATTTGTGCTCTAACGCCGGACAAATCATGATGGAAAAGGGAGGGAAGTTGAGTTTGGTATTGGAGCCTTGCGAAATAACCGACAGCTTCGAAATTGAAAAGTCGGTTTTTCAGGTGGGCGTTTTAAACCCCGGCAGGTATATAAAACTTTCTGTCAGCGACACCGGATCTGGCATGAAGCGTGAGGTGATGGAGCGGATATTCGAACCGTTTTTTACAACTAAAGCGGTGGGTGAAGGGACAGGTATGGGGCTTGCCATAGTCCACGGGATAGTAATTAAGCATGGTGGGAGCATGACCGTCACCAGTGAGCCGGGCTGTGGCTCTACATTCGAAGTATATTTGCCGATAGCCGATGGACAGGCTCAGGAAGCGCAAACAGATGAATTGATCGTCAAGGGTAATGAGCGGATTTTATATATAGAAGATGAGATTCACGTGGCCAAATCAGTGGTGAGAATGCTAGAGGAGCTGGGATACAAAGTTGACGCGCACAGCGACGGCCAATCCGCGATCAAAATATTGAAAGATAACCTGGATGAATATGATCTTGTTCTTACCGACCAGACAATGCCTGGAATTAAAGGCGATGAGCTGACAAAATTGGCGCTTGAAATAAGGCCTGACATCCCGGTTATCATCTACTCAGGATACAGTCCTGCGTTTAACTATGAAATGGCCAAAGCGATCGGCGCTAAAGACTTTATTTTGAAACCTCTTATCCTGCCGGAGCTAAGCGCAAGCTTAAGGCGCGCGCTCGATACTGCGTGATGGCGTCAAAGGCGTCTTGTTACTTCTGTTTTAGCGCGGCGTCTATCCTTTGCCGCATTTGATCTTCTGTATATCGAAGGTCGAGCTTGTCTACAACTTTCTTGGTTTTAGCGTCCACAAGCATGATCGTGGCCGTTGCGGTGTTTATTTCAAGAATATTATTGACGCCAAGCTGAACCGCCGTGGACACGGCCTTTTTACTGGTCTTCTTCCCGGTAAAATCGAGTTTTACAAACGAGATCGGTTTTTTCTCATACGATTTTTTGAGCTTTTTGAAGATGGGACCCACCTGCTTCATGCAGTATGGTCACCAGTCGGCGTGATAATAGAAAGCCAGGATTTTGGGAGAAATCGTATCTTCTCCAGACCCTGTGGCGCCTGTAGTAAAAACCGATAAAAAGACCAGGGCCAGAGCCAGGCCGAGACGTGTCGCCGCCTGTGTCATATTTTTTCTCCCGTCGCTAAAGCTATTTAGTTTCATCTCATGATGAGGACAATCTAATCCGCTTCCGCCAACTACTCGCGCATCATAACATAACTTGATGACGCCTCCATTATTCGTGCCAATAATTAAAACCAGGTTTAATTGAAATTTTTATCGCTTTATAAAATGGCGGACAACCTGACAAAAGACTTTACCGCAGATGGATAGAAAAAGACCGATTTCAAGATCGCCTCAGGCGTCGCAGAGCGGTTTACAGCATGGTTGCCGTCACATGGCCTGTTTTATAGAGCCGCGATATCGTCGAATGTTTACGATTGGCCGATGCGTGTTTTTATTGGATTTTTATTGAAACTCTTTATGTGACCAGTGAAATTTTACAGTCATTAACAATAAATAATATAATAAATATTTAATAAATTTCTGAAGCTTTAGTGACACCAATTCTCGTTCTACAATTATTATCCATATAATCAGTAAGTTAAATTTTGGTTAATCTTCAATTTATATCGACTTTGCTGGCATATTATATGCTTCTCCATCTTCAAGATACTTTAATGCGTATTTTATAAAGCGTAGTTCATATCTCGACGGTAAAACAGTTATCAGGGTTTAGGGGCTGTCCCAGGGGTTGCGCGCGCGTTTATATTTATGCGCTGATAAGCGTCAGCAGGTGAAATTTATCTTTAACAGACAGAGGGGGAAAGGCGTATGTCTAAACTTAGACTTCAAATTAAGCCTATAAAGGGCCGTTTTCAAAATCTTTTTAAAACGGGGTTAGCTTTTTTCGTAGCGTTGGGGGTTACACTTAGTATCTCGATTCCCGGCGCCCAGGCGGAGTTTTTTCCTAACATGGAATCTCAGCAGATACCGACCTGGTTGAAGGTTTACGCTGGTCTTAAGCCGGTTAAAAAACCATACGCGGATTTTTTCTCATTGATGCAACCTGGATATTTCGAGCCGGAAAACAAACCCGGGATGTTTAAAACTTATCGGTTGCGTACAGGTCTAAGAGGCGCCGTCAACAGCACGGTGAGCTACTGGATGCTGTTCGAATTAGCGAGCGGCCCGGCAAACAGCGCGGTAGGCGGCGCTGTAAGGTTGCTTGATGGAACAATAACTTTGAGCTTTAAACCTGTCCGGCTTCAATTTGGACAGACTGTTATTCCATTCAGTTTTGATGAGACCGCCAACGCGTTCAATCCGTGGATCAACTATTCAGATATGAGCAAACGGATTTATTTGACCAACCATAAAGGCGATGTCGAGATGACCAACGCCGCCCGTGAAATGGGCGTCATGGCGTGGCAGGAGTTCAAGCTCGCCGACAAGGTCACCTGGCTCTATTTCATAGGCGCGTTCAACGGAACAGGTATGCGCCAGATGGACAACAATAAAGCCAAAGACATAATCGCCAACACGCAGTTCAATTACGGGCCCCTTAAACTGGCCGCGTCTTTCTGGAACGGCGCCTCCGTGCAAGGGGAGGATGGAAGAAACTATGACAAGGAGAAGTATGAGTTTCGGGCGGTTTACGGTAGCCATCTGCCCTGGCACAACAAAGACAAGATATGGGCGATGTTTGAGTACCAGAGCGCCAGAGAGGATCATCCGGGAGACATTGAGATAAAAATGAACGGGTACCAGACGGCGCTGGGCTACAGGCCGACTTATAATACTTTGTTGACCTATCGCTATTCGACCTACACCGAGGATGCAGGGACGGGCAAAGATCTGAACATCGACATGAGCTCGATCATCTTCCAATACTTTGTGGCAAACGCAAAACCGACGCAACTTCGTCTGATGTTCCAGTATGACATCCGCGATAACAATATGAACCCGAAAGACGAGAACATATTCTGGTTCAGGTTGAGCGGCGTGTTCATCCACAGCATTTTTGGCGCGGGTGAGAAAAAATAGGGTTTGCTTTTTTAATCGCTGTATTAGCGGCAAAAAGGCTGGCTTTTAATGATTTATCGAGTCAGCCCTGCTAAACCTGGTCATAGATTGGGTTTAGCGGGGTGGCTTGTTTTAAAAGACTAGTGATGGGATTTTCTGATCGAATCACTAAACATCTGGAGGGTATTATGGTAATTCGGAAAATGTTTCTGCTCTTTTGCGCGTTAAGCTTTGTCCTATCTGCCTCTGCCACGCCGGCGCTGGCCGATTCGAAGCCAAACGACGCGAACTCCCTTAAGGGATTAAAAGAGGTGAAGGTTATATTCGATATAACCCAGGGTAATCCTAAAAAACTGCTGGGACGTTTAAATCTTATTCATAAAACCTCTAAAATGATCGCCGACCAGGGCGTAAAGCCTCAGTTCGTATTAGCTTTCCGGGGGCCCGCCAGTTTTTATGTGACCAAAGACCGCACAAAAATCCCGAAAGGCAATGAGGCCATAGCCGAGAAAATATGGGCCAAAGTGAAAGAAATAAGCACTGCGGATGGTATCAAGCTTGAGCAATGCTCTGTGGCCACAGGATTTCTGAAAATCGATAACAAAACGATCTTGCCGGAGATTCACGTTATAGGCAACAGCTGGATTTCCCTGATAGGTTACCAGAACCAGGGATACGCATACGTTCCTATCGATTAAGAGTAAGGTTCCGGCTATTTTTTTAAAGACCATACCGTCCGGGCTCGGCGCAAATACTGTTTTGCCGGGCCCGGACAGTTTTATCGCTATTTTAAAGTGAGTGACCATGCCAATTAGCGCGTACAATAAAACATTCAGATCGCTTCTTTGGAGCGCGTCGATAAGCGTTTTACTCTTATCCGCAGGTTCAGCCCGGGCGGAAAACCCGGTCGTCCCCTACAACGCGACCCATCCTGTTCCTTTTCCGGTTGTCACAACGCAAAACACTCCTCCCCTTATCATGGACAAGCCGAGAGATCCGGTTTATATACCGACGCTCAAAGGAACGGTCACCCGCAGGCCGGCCATAAACTTTACCGGCGGGAAAACCTGGAAAGAAGACGGCCTTGTCATAAAAATGAGCAAGGTTGAGGACGGGAAGATCACCATACCTGTCGGCGGTTTTGTTTTTAAATTTGACGCGATAAGCGGCATCCTTCCCATGACCGGCAACATGGAGTTTGTTTTCGGTGAGGACAACCTGTATTACTATGTCGATTACCCTGGAGCCGTGATTGTAAAAAAGGAAAATGTCACGCTAAGAAGGGGAGAAAAAGTGTTGGTGGGCGATAATATATACCAGTATATTTCCGCCACCGGCCACGGGAGGTTCAGGAATCCCACGATAGATATTCGCAACAAGCTGGGAGCGAACTGGGATTTTTACGGCATGTCCCCTTTTGTTTTCTCTATCGGCGCGTCAGAAGGTGATCCTGGAAAAGATTTTCATTATGGTTACTATCCCGGCTCCAAACCGGGGGGCGAAAAAGAAATGGCCATTCACGATTTTAACCAGCTGTTCGCCACCAGATCAGATATCTCTATGAGAGAAATAAAATTAGACACTATTTATTCGACCGATGTTCAGGAATGGAATATGTGCAAGGCGCCTCTCGCTTTCAAAGGAAGAGCCGGGAAGGGGAAGAAGATAACGGTAAGGGATTTTACCGTCGAAGTTATCGATACCGCAAGGAAAGGGAAACTTTACTCGGTCAAGGTTCGGATAACTAAAGCCGGTAAAACAGTGGCGGAGAAAACGCTGGTTTGGGATTCGGCGAAAGATAAAGATTTTTACCTCTCGCCCTATAATGTTAAGTGGCAACAGAAAGTCCTTCTAAAGCATAAAGATATCACTGTCCAGCTTCTCGGCTCCGTGTTCATTCTGGAAGATGGCGTTGACGAAGGTGGGGAAGCCAACCTGGTTGTCTATCAAAACTGTTTTGCGGTTAAAGATGGGAAAACCACACAATGGGACAGAAGGTTTCTTGTAGACCAGATTCTGTGCCCGCAGGGGCACGGTTATGGAACGATGTTCTATAATAAAGAAGAGATCGTCCTGACTAAAAAGAACAATGTATATAAAGGCCCGGCTTCTTACGTAAGTCTGGTGATCGATGACGTTAAAGGAGACACCGCAAAGTTTCATCTGGAGTCGAAAGCCGGCGGCAAATCGATCTCTTTTACGAAAAAGGGAAATGTTGACCTGCTGTTTGGCAGGGGAAGAGGAGCCAACGATATAGTGCATGATTTATATCATTCTTTGCAGGAGCAGATGTACAGGCAGATGGAAAGGATCCAGGGTGAGGCGGGCGCCAGGTAGTGATAAAGGAGTTATGGTATGAGCGTTAGCAAGAGTGTGGTAAAAATTCTCACGGCGGTATTCACGCCTTTGAACCGATATGTTTTTGAGCCGATAGAAAAGATATGGCCCAACTGGCTGTCACCTAGAAGATGGTATGTCAGGTTTTTTACGCCTCTGCTCACTTTGCCGGTCATAGTCGCGGCTTATTTAATGAATTATAAGGCTTATGTATACCCGGCGCTTACCGGCGACCCAAGGTCGGCGTCATGCGCTGTCCTTCCCAAGTTCATGCAAAAAGGGATAGGGCCGGCCCTGACAAGCACGGACTGGTTTCCCAGCGTCATCACCTCCATACCAAGAACAAGGTCAGACTGGTTTTACAGCTTCTGGATGACTATGGACTGGATGCTCGCTCTTGCGATAGGGCTCATCTCGGCTTTTACGGTCTACAGTATTCTAAAAGTGCTGGAGATCAGATCCAGGGCAATGGCTCTGGGTGAATCGCCCAGCGCCGCCAAAGAGGCGGGAGCGGTGGTGGGAGTCGGAGCGGCGACTGCGATTCTGGTCACGCTTGCGACCTGCTGGGGGCCGCTTTTGCTTGGTATGATTTTCGGCATGACAGTGGTTTCTTTTTCAGGAGCTACAGACGCCATGTTCCATTTCACTATACCTAAGCCTTTTGTCCTTATGTTTGTCGTCGTTGTAGTCATCGGCGGCACATGGTGGATGAAACGTAAAGAGGCGGCGTGTCATCTTGTGGAAGGAGAGCATTAGATGGGGATGTTCAGCAAAGGTGGGACGAGCAGAATATTGTTTGTCGGCACTCACGGCAAAGAGGACATGACCAAGGCCACCCTCCCTTTTATGATGGCTATGTGGGCTTATGAGAATGAAATGAAACCTTCTATATGGCTTACAGACGAGGCGGTTTTGCTTGTTAAAAAAGGGTACGCCGACGACCTAAAAGCTTCCGACTATAAGCCTTTCATGTTCTATCTCAACAAGATAGCGGAGCAAAAAACAAAAATATACCTTTGTCACCTCAGTATGGCCCCCAGGGGGTTGACCGAAGACGACTGTCTTGGTAATGTTATAAAGTCGGGGGCGCAGAGGGTGATCGACGAAGCCAAGGTTGGCAGTGTAGTTACTTTTTGAACCCAAAATTATAGAGAGAGTGAAAATGGCCGCCAAAATCAGAAAATTTACCCGCAGACGTTTAATCTTCACACTTCTCGCGTTTTGCGCCGCGATAATCGTCGCTCCATCGTTTACCCTGGCGCATGAGGCGTCCTCCATAACTAATGTCACTCCTGAAAAAGCCAAAGAGCTTATCGGGAACAAAAAAATCGACCTTATCCTCGACGTTCGCACGCCCGGCGAGTATACCGGCCCCACGGGGAATATCGCCGGCTCAAAACTGATCCCGGTGCAAAACCTCGCGGAAAGGATTGGTGAAATAAAAGATTATAAAGATAAAACGGTTCTTGTCTATTGTCATAGCGGCGTAAGATCGGCCCGCTCGGCCAAGATACTTGAGTCAAGCGGGTTTAAGAATATTATCAATATGGAGGGCGGTATCATGGGCTGGAAAGGGAAAGGTTACAAAACCACCAAATAACGCCCGACCACCGGTCTGCTCTACAGCACAGGCGGTCTGCTTACGGCACGGGCGGTCTGCTCTACAGCACGGGCGGTCTGCTTACGGCACGGGCGGTCTGCTTACGGCACGGGCGGTCTGCTTACGGCACAGGCCCGTGGGCCCGTGG
>DRJW01000384.1 GCA_011052055.1 Nitrospirota bacterium | reverse complement strand
TATTCCGATTTCACCACACTGCGGAAAATAAAGGAAAGCCAGTTCTATTCCGATTTCAACAAACGCGCCGGGATCGGACATGTAATGGGATGCACTCTCAACCTGGGGGAACATCCGGTAGGCGGCATAGGCATGCACAAACTGTCTGGGCAAGCCGACTTTTCAGCTATGGAAAAAGATGTCTTACGGCTCATAGTACCTCATCTCGCATCGATTCTGTTCAGACATGATCTTCAGGAAAAGCTTCAAGAAAATCAGAGAAGTGAAACGCCATCTGAACATGCGGCGACTGGTTTTGAAAAACCGGCCATATGGGTCTTCGATCAAAACCTGCGCAAAGTATCACAAAACCGACCCGCAAAACAGTTCGAAGAAGATAACCGCATATACGGCATTGATGTTTTTCCTTTGTCTGTTGTGGCAACGCTTGGCAGGTTCGCCGAATATTGCAAACGATTCGGAAACGGGGAAATCATTGACGAGCCTCTTGCAGAAACAATAATTTTCCCGCTCCACGAAAGGCTGGCTCATTTTTATGTCACACTGCTGACCTCTACCAAGGGCGGCAAGACTCTTGTTGAGCTGATACTTTTGCAGGAGAACAAAAACGAATATATCGCCATCCGCATTGGAAAACTCGGTTTATCGAAAAGAGAAAAAGATGTGTGCGTTTTGTTACTGCGAGGCATCGACAATAAAGAAATCGCCGACCGGCTTTATATCTCGATAAATACAGTCAAAAAACATGTCGGCTCGATATTGCGAAAAGCTGGTTGTTCAAGCAGAAGTATATTTACCGGATACCTGCTCTCCTGACAAACATTCCGCCTGGCCAATTTACACAGCGCGAGCATTTTGTGGCCGCTATCGCAAGCTATTAAACCTCCCCCGGTTCGCCGGGTAGCGGCGCATGTTGGAATCATTGGCACGACCCGATCCCCACACACCCTGTCTTCCTGAGCCCCTTCGTAAAAACTCAGGATGAACTCCGGCGAAGGATCTTGCGTTTCGTATATTTTCTGAATTCCAGGAGCGCCATTATTTTGCGCCCTGTATTTTGCGCCCCATCTCCGGCGTCTTCCAGCTTGTATCATTTCCCTATTTTGCGTAGAGTATTCAGGATTCATAATAATTTTGATAATTAACGTTCGAAACTAATGTAGTGTCCCATGGATTACTTTATTGTCTAACTGTCATTGCGAAGGAGGTGGCGCGGCTCCGCCGGGACGGCGACTGCGGCAATCTCTTTTTTTAAAAAGATGAGATTGCTTCGTTGGTGCTCGCAATGACAGACTGTTATAAAGGTATTGCAGGGCCATAACAATAACAGCAGGAGGTAGTAATGGCTGATAAGAAAACGGACGATGGAAATAAACAGCGTGTGGCCCTGGTAACCGGCGCATCTGGCGGGGTAGGCGCCGCCGTGGCCTTGCGCCTTGCCCAGGATGGATATTCGCTGGCTCTTGGCGCAAGACGTAAAGACCGGCTCGAAAGTGTCGCTGAATCGATCAAGACCGATACCGGAATATCATCTTTCGTATGCGAGCTGGACTTAAGATCGCCTGAATCCATATCTGGTTTTGTCGAAAAAGCCTATACCGAGTTCGGCCATATTGATCTCCTGGTAAATTGCGCAGGGCTGGCACTCGGCAGGGAAACGGCGGATAAGGCCGATACGGCGGACTGGGCGAATATGATAGAAACCGACTATTCGGGGCCTATCCGGCTTATCAGGGAATTGCTCCCGAAATTCGGGGAGAGAGGGGCGGGGCACATAGTCAATATCGGGGCGCTGGCCGCGTTGAGCCCGCATCCAGGCTCCGCTGTGTACGCTTCGGCCAAAGAGGCCCTGCGGATGTTTTTAAAATGCCTCCGCGAAGATACTCTTGGCTCCGGTGTGAGGGTGACCAATATAGACCCCGGCATTGTCCGGACAGATTTTGCGCTTGTGCGGTTCAGAGGCGACGAGAAAAGCGTCGAGAAAATGCTGGAGGGGATGCGGCCTTTAGAACCTGAGGATGTGGCCGATTGTGTATGGTTCGCCGTAAGCAGGCCGCCCCATGTCAATATCGACCAGATTTCAGCTTTGCCGACCGATCAGACAAGCCCGACAAGGGTGCATCGGGCGACGTAGACCGGGGGCCTTCGGCTCGCGCCATAAATCGCGGCAAATAGCCTCGTCGAAGGAAGCCTATCTCGGAGTGTCGGTGTAGACCCACGCGCCATGCTGGTTTTTAAATATGTATACCGCAGGTTTCGTCCCGGCCCTGCCCTTGCCCCTGCTCGAATATGAGTCAAACGCTTCTCCGCCGGAAAGCGTCCGGTAATAGGTTCGCACTTTTTGGATGTACCGTCTCGTCTCAGGATAAGGGGGCACGCCACGGTGACTCTTAACGGCTGTCGGCCCGGCGTTATAAGCCGCAAGGGCCAGCCTGGAGCCGCCGCCGAATTGATCGAGCATTTTCCTGAGATATCTAGAGCCGCCGTTTATGTTTTGCCTGGGATCGAATACGCTTGTGACGCGCATCTGCCTTGCGGTGCCCGGCATAAGTTGCATCAGCCCTTTCGCCCCTTTGGAGGAGACTGAAAACCGGTCAAAATCTGATTCGGCTTTTATTACAGCTTTTATAAGCATAGGATCGAGATTATATTTTCTCGCCGCGTCTCGAATCAGATGATCGTACCTGCTGGAAAAAGAAAAGCGCCGGGAGCGGGGGAAATACTTTGTCCGTCTTTGCGACACAGCTGGTTTTTTAAAGGGAAAGGGTTTGTATCGTTTTATAATTCGCGCGCGAGACCTTGAAGCGGGCGGAGTGTCGCTGAAATAGATAATACCCCTGGCGTTTTTTAACATATATACATCCGCGTAAGACTCCCCCGAAAAGGAGATGGTCATAAAAAAGAAGACCACGGCGGACAGTAGCGCCACTCGTATTTTCATTAAACCACTGAATTAAATAACGTTCTATTAGAAGACAGTCTACCAGAAGTGGCGTCGTATGTCTAATTGCCGGAAAAAACCTCAGACAAAATCGAGCAGTTTGTCGATATCGGAGGCTGTATTGTAGAAATGGGGCGATACTCTTATCCCCTT
>DRJW01000383.1 GCA_011052055.1 Nitrospirota bacterium | reverse complement strand
TTAAGGCTATGCGCATTTCCTCTTCGTCATCGACGACCAGGATATTTTTAGGATCGATAGCAAGCCCCCCCCCTATTGCGGGAGCGAAACGATAAAAACCGCCCCGTCTCCCTTTTTGTCAATCAGGTCCACGTATCCGCCGTGCGCCTGCGCTATCTGGCTGATGATGCTCAACCCCAGGCCAGAGCCGGAATCTCTGGTTGTAAAAAACGGATCGAATATTTTCTCACGAATTTCCTCCGATACGCCACACCCGGTGTCGGAGCAGACAATTTCTATTCGTTCAGGCCCGTTTGCGCCTTTTACACGGTTTACCTCTATTCCAATAATACCCCCGTCCGGCATGGCTCCGACCGAGTTATGGATCATATTCAAAATCGCCTGGCGTATCAGGCTTTCATCCGCGTTTATTGGTAAAGACTCATCTGGAATGGAGGCCCGAACTTCTATTTTATTCTGCTCGAACACATATTTGGCGAAATCCAGGATATTCAGGATTAAATCACGAAGATCAAACTCATTTCTATCAGGTTTAGGCTCTTTTGTAAACAGAAGGAAGTTGTGGATGACGTTGTTGATCGCCTCAATGCCGACGGTCACATGACCGAGAAGCTTGAGTTTGTCGTCGTCGTTTTCGAGCTCGCGTCGTAGAAGAGACGCGAATATTTCCATCCCGCCGAGGGGGTTTCTGATTTCGTGGGCCATGCCTGCGGCTATTTCGCCAACCGCTGAAAGCCTGTCGGCGCGCTGGCTCTGTTTTCTAAGCCGGTTTAGCTCTGTCACCTCTTCCATTACAAAAATGAAGCCTGACAGGCCGCCGCCGGTTTTGTTCAAGCTTGAGACAGTAATAAGGAAGTGTTTGCCGTCCGGGTTTAAATAGCCAAGTTTTGGCCTGGCTATCCTCGCTCCAGAGTTGTGTCCGACCATCTCGTTTTTCCATGTGGCTACAAGGGCGCTGTTGTCGACGCCCAGCCTGACCGCCTCCGGGTTGGCAAGCTTGATGGCTCCCTCCAGGTCTGTGACCACGACGCCGCAATTGAGGCTGTTAAGGATATCGCTTAAAAAAGCGCGGCTTTGCTCAAGGTCGAGATCAAGCCGGACAGCTTCCGATTTGAGAGCCTCGTAGGCGCCCATGAGCTTGTCGGTGGACTGGTTGAGCGAGTCGAAAGCGATCTGCAGTTTTATAAGCTCATTTTCACGTTTGCTCATTTCACGGCACGATAGCGTCAATCAACAAAAAGGTCGGGATTTTTTCTTTTCCATTCAAAATTATCAAGCCTGGAAGAGGCGACTTTGCCTATGGTGGAGGCGCTGTCGCTTTCAGAGATGTTTTTGAGGCTGGCCATGGCCATTTCGTCCATGTTTATTTTTTCATAACTAGAAGACATTATATAGTCCATCCAGACGTTGCGCTCATCATCACGATAACGGGTTTTGGCGATGGACGCCTCCTGTATGGCGGCGGGGTAATCCTGATCCAGGTAGTATGACTCCGCCAGCTGGTAATAGCTCTCTTTTATTATAAACCTTTCGCTGTTGGATCTGGCGCCCATCGGCTTGTGGGCGTCTATTACAAGGTTATAAGAATCGATGGCCATTGAGTATTGCCTGTTTTTCCTGAAATAGCTGGCAAGTTTAAAAGCCGTTTTCGACACTCGCAGGTTTCCTGTATCCGCCTCTATGGCGAGGCGCCACTGTGTGGCCGCCTCAACAGGCCTGTCTTGCTCGTATATGGCGTCGCCGAGCAAATGCAAGGCTGTAATCGTGTATGGGCTTGTACGGAATTGGGCGAGATACAGCTTTAGCGACCGTTCGGCTTTTTTATACATTCCTTTTCGTAAAGTCGCTTCCGCGATTTTAAACGCGGTTATCGGCAAAAACTTTTGCTTTTCATCGAATTTGTTCGCAAGCCGGTAATACTCTATCGCCCGGTCGTCAAGAGTCATTTTTGAATAGCTGTCGGCGATTTTGACCAGAATCTCCGGATTTTCGATACTGCGGAGGAAAGGATCGAAGTTGTCGTAATAAGTTATTAACACCATAAAAAAGCCGTCTTCTTTATAAAACGCTCTGATCATTTCAAGAAAGTTTTCTCGAACAAGGTTGAAAACCTTATCCGACATGCGTGAGTCTGGTATTGTTCTTAGAAGCTCTTTAAAAGCGATCACGGCGGCCAAATACCGTTTTTGTGTGGTGTACGCCTCTCCTTTTCTCAAAAGCGCCTCTTGACCGAACTTTTTTACAGGGCCTTTTCTGATGATATTGTTTAAAGTTTCGAACGGCTTTTCAAACGCGCTATAATCAAAAATCCTGCTATGTTTCAGAAGATCCGGGTCTTCGGCCCCTAAAGAAGCCAGCCTCATTTTAGCCATAACAGACTCGTCATTTTTGGGGTACCTTATGATCGTCCGCTCAAAAATATTTGCGGCCTTGCGCTTTTGCCCGGTCTCCACATAAACGTCGCCGATAGACAACATCGCCCGTCTGGCCTGAAAGGAAGTGGGGAAGAGGTTCACGATCGAATACCAGTCTTCCATAGCCTGTTTGACATTGCCGAGCCTGTACCTGTTACTGGCGATTGTGAAATATGTTTTGGGGTGAGATTTCGGGTATGTCGGCCATTGCTTTAACGCTTCTCTGAAAATCGTATCCGCGATTTTATATTTCCCTCTGTCTGCATAAGATTGGGCGATGAGATATTTAACGTCACGCACTTCCCGGCGGTTTGGAAAAAGAATCAATATTTTTTCAAGTTCGTTATAGGCCTTTTTATATTTTTTCTGCGTTATGTATATCTTGCCTCTGGCGAACATGGCTGGCGCGCTGTACTTGCCCTTGGGAGAAATCTGGATTAATCCTCCATATTCAGTTACAGCTTCGATAAAAAACTCTTGTTGGGCGTAAAGATTACCCTTGTGCATCAGAGCCTGCGGGATAAGGGGGGATTCAGGGTAGGTGGCTATCGCTTCGTTGTAAGCTTCCAGGGCATCGGGTATTGCGGACTTATTCTCGAACTTGGCCAGGAGATAAAGGCTTTCAGCTTTTGTAAAATATACTTGTTGACGGTAAATCGATTTAGGGTACTTCTTGAGGAATCTGTCCGCCTCAGACGCTGTTTCTCTGAATTTTAATTGCCTGAACATGGTCATTATATCCACGTATTTTTTGCGGCCCGATTCCGCCTCCTGTTTCCTGTATTTCTCGTCCAGGATAGCCAGGCGCTTCTGCTTCTTTTTTGAAATGGCCCGTTTTCGCGCAACGCCAGCCTCCTTTTTCTGATCGACAGGCTTTAAAGCTTTAGCCGTCATTTGTTCTGGAGCGGCTCCCTTTATGCGCATAGGCTTTTTAATTTCCCTGAAGTTCAGGGTCAAGCCCGGTTTGCCTGTGGCGCTTGTTTTGTAAAATGATATGTTAGCCACTTTAAACTTTACTTTTATCAGGGTGTCTCCTGCCGGCTGATCTTTGACCGCCGAAACAGAATCTATAATCGTGTCAGAATATTTGAGCCTCTCCACTATTTTAGCTCCTGACGCTGAAACAAGTCTTACCGAGAGAGTTTTGGATTTTCGGTCGAAAGAAAGCTTAAGCTCAGGCAACAAGTCGGCGATGATCGACATAGAGCTATGGTCTTTGCGATCAGCGAATCTGATGTCGCTAATTATCGAAGAGGCGCCTGCGGCGTACTGGAATCCGGTAAAGAACGAGCAGACCGCCACGAGTACCGACAAAATCCTGAAAATCCACTGGTTCGAGTTCATTTATATCCATTAAAACAAAAAATTACATCAATATGAGGGAGCAAGTCTTATGCCGCAATCAGAGCCTTTCTCCGGGCAGAGAAAAGCCTTCTTATATTGCGTCTAACTATATGATATTAAAAAGAATATATCGAAAACCCGGCCTGGGTGGCAAGTTGAAAAATGTCAAGCCTTTGACGGTAAAGCTCAACTTTATCCACATACAGGAAAGTTATTTCTGCTTACTTTCGATTTTGATCTGTAAGCGGGAGTAGATAGTTGGGCATTCCCTTATGGATTATTTACGTTTTGCGAATTCCCAAAAGCTAAGCGTGATGTCACTGGATTTGTAATTGTAAATTGTGAGAGTCATGCGCCCTCGCATGGCCTTACAAGTGTAACGCCTACTTACGTCACGGAGGGGAAAGTGGGATTGCCGCGCTACCGCTCGCAATGACATTCAGATTCCGGGATTCCGACCCTGTAAATAATTCTGTGTAACTGCCCGGTCATATTGTTTCCGGCATTCTGTCGGCAAACTCAATCATAAACCTGTTCTGCGCAGGGAAGGGCTAAGCGTTATTTTTCGATTTCAGCGCCGCTTTTATCTTAAGGAGTCTTTCCCTGGTGTCTCTGAAACCTTTATCAGCTTTATAGACAGTGGCGAACATTTTGTAAGCTTCGGCGAGTTTCCCCTGGGTGTCCTGAGTATCGGCTATTTCATACCGGAAACCAAGTTTTGCGAAACTGTCGGCTGTGCATTTATAGCAACGGCTGAATATTCCGATAGCCTTATCGAATTCACCTTGATTACGGTGTATGGCCCCTATCACACTAAGACTGCTTAATTTCCAGTCTGGCGACTCACTGCTTCTCTCCAGCTGGGCCAGAGCCTGATCCATAAGGCCCTTTTCAAAATATGAAACGCCCATGTTATAGCAGGCTTCCGGCCTCTCATCGATCCCGTCCAGTTTCTTTTCTATTACATCATGAACCTCGCTGATCATATCCAGAAACTCGTTATTGTTATCGCTGTTGTCGTGTCGCGGCGCCTTCGAGACTTCAGGCTGTGTTTGATCCTCCTCCAGTGGAGCTACATCCTCAAGGTTTTGTGAGGCTCCTTCTTCCTCTTCCATTTCCTTGAAAGGATCGTATTCACTGGACATCTCCCCCCACGAGAAATGGTTTTTGATGCCCGTGACAAGGTGTTCGGGGTTTGCAGACTTGGTAAAATAAGATACTATTTTGAGTTTCCTGAGGCCTACTTCTATTTTAACGTCGATACTTCCGGTATAGACGAATAATTCCGATTCATTCAGTTTTTCTGCGCTTTTGATCGCTGAAACAGTTTTGAACGGGTCGGCGGGGTTTTTTTGATCCAGGTCTGTAATTATGATCGAAGGGTTCAAAGAAACCAGCTTGCTGAGTATATCCGAAGACGGCTTTAACGACTCTGCCTTAAAACCCTCTTGCTCTAACGCCCCTTTCAGGCCGGTTTTTAGAGTAAATTCATCCTCGATAACGGCTATGGGACGTGTTTGCTCACTCATTTCAATTATATAGGCGGGTTTACCTGAAGTTTCTGCTACCGCCTGCGCTAATTCCTTAAGAAAAATGATTAAGATCAGAAAACAACTGCCGCGAAATAAAAAGTCCAAGCGGACTCTATGGTATCTACAATATATCAAAACTGGTCGATAAGGGCTCTAAATTTATACGTAAATAATGTAGAATGGGTTACGCAAAAGGTATTAGAATAAGGGAGCCTGATTAATTTGGAATCGATATTGATCCCGATACATCTAACTTGGTAGCTTTCCAGGGGTACGATGCCTGGTAACAGCGATCTGTAGTAATTAACCCTAACTTTTGAGGGGATGTGTATGTCTGAAACGAAAAAGTTTGAAGTCAAAGATAAAACCCCCATGCTCGATGAGCTCGAATCAGGGCCGTGGCCTAGCTTCGTTACGGATCTCAAAGAGCTTTCAAAGGAAAAGCCTGCTATCAAACAGCTTCTCGGCCAGTTGGAGCAGTCCTATGAGGACAAATGGAACTACTGGCAAGGGACCGTCCTTAATGTGGACGGATATGGCGGTGGCGTCATCGCCAGGTATTCAGAGCTTTCCGAGCAATATCCTGATATCGCCCAGTTTCACACTATCCGCATTCTCCCGCCGCCAGGCTGGGTTTACTCGACTGAAAAGCTAAGAGAGCTGTGCGACATCTGGGAGAAACATAGCGCAGGCATCATACAGCTTCATGGAATGACTGGCGATATCCTTTTGCTTGGATCAGATAACAAGACTACTTTCGAGGCGGCCGAAGAGCTTATGGAGGCCGGGTGGGATCTTGGCGGCTCCGGCGCCGCGCTTCGCACCCTTGCCTGTTGCGTGGGCGACGCCCGTTGCGAGATGTCGTGCATCGACACCATGGGTATCACAAAACATCTCACCGACAAATTTATTAGCCAGTTGCACCGCCCGGAGCTTCCCTACAAATACAAGTTTAAAGTTTCCGGATGCGCCAACGATTGTGCCGCCAGTATACAAAGATCAGATATGCCGATCATCGGAACCTGGCGCGACGCAATAAAAATAGACCAGGACGAAGTCGGGAAATTCGTTGAAAAGCATGGCGCCGACTATGTTGTCGATAACGTAATCTCCTTATGTCCCACAAAATGTATTCATCTCAGGGACAACAAGATAGAGGTGGATGATGACGATTGCGTGAAGTGCATGCATTGCATTAACGTAATGCACAAAGCTCTTGCCGTGGGAGATGACAAGGGAGCGACCATTCTGATAGGCGGCAAACGGACGTTGAAAATAGGCGATACCATGAGTTCCGTTCTGATACCGTTTATGCCGTTGAAAACCGATGAGGATATGGAAAAGCTTACAGACCTGGTTGAGCGTATCTGGGATTTCTGGGGCGATCATGGGCTTGAGCATGAGAGGGTAGGCGAATTTATAGCCCGCGTAGGTCTTGGCGCTTTCCTTGACGCCATAGGGATTGCGCCTGATCCTCAGATGGTGAAACATCCGCGCACAAGCAACTTCATCAAGTTTGAAGAGTTTGC
>DRJW01000382.1 GCA_011052055.1 Nitrospirota bacterium | reverse complement strand
TATATTACAAAATCCGCCAGGGCATGGCAAATCGAGCCTTTTTCAGGGATTTCGCTCGGCGAGTTTCTTGAAATTCATCAACTGTCTGCGCATCATTATAAGGTCGCCCCATGGAAAAAATATCCGCATGAGCCTGCCGGCCATCCAGCGCGGATAGTCCATGAGAATCTTCACAAGCAGTCGGCAATCGCCCGATTCAGAGGGAACTATCATGTAACTGATAACAGCGTCGGCTACAAACCGCAACTTGCGCTTCAGCCGGATCGTGACGCTGTGTCCAGGCTCGAAATCCTCAATCTCGAATATCATCATCACATCCTGCCCTATCTCCAGTTTGTCCAGCCCCGGTATTAGTTTTTGCGGGCTTTGACGGCCAAAGTTGTCTATCCAGTCGTAACTGTATGGGGCGACGCGCATCTGGCATAACCAGCGGAAAATTAAATCCGGCGGCGATAAGATTGTAATTGCGCGATAATAGGCCGTATCGAAAGGGGCGTCTAATCTGTCACATGGAAAGTCAAGACCCGTCTCGTCCGGTTTTATCCCCCAGTAAAGGCTTACCGGCCAATTTCCCACTTCCGGGGGCGCCGAAGACACCGGGGGCGCCGAAGACACCGGGGGCGCCGAAGACGCCGGGGGCGCCGAAGACGCCGGGGGCGCAGAGCCTCCTCCGCCCTCATTTCGTTTTCGAGCGTTCAACGACTTGCACGGAGCCGGCTCCGGAGTTTTTTATGATGACACCGCGTTTATAAAAACCTTTGGGGACGGTGGTATTCGGATAAACCCAGCAGTTGGCCCCTATCAACGCCCCCGGAGAAGTAACGGCGTTACATCCTATTTCCGTGTAATCCCCGATAATCGCGCCGAATTTTTTGAGCCGGGTGTTTACAGTTTTTCCGTTTATCTTCAGGACGATTTCGCCCATCTCGCCATTGTCGATCTCGTCTTTCGCCCGAAACTTTAAATTCGCCAGTTTCGCTCCCGCCCCCAGGTTGACATGGCTTCCAAGTATGGAGTCACCTATATAATTAAAATGACCGGCGCTTGTATTGTCCATAACAATGGAATTTTTTATTTCGGTAGCGTGCCCCACCACGCAGTTGTCCCCCACAATTACATTTTCCCTTATATAAGCGCCCTGGCGTATGTCGCAGTGGCTCCCTATCACCGAAGGCCCTTTAATTATCGCGCCCGCCTCCAGCCTCGTCCCTTCGCCTATGTAAACTCCGGCGCTACTGAAATAGATAAAGCCTTTGACAAAAAGCGCGCGGTTTACCTCAATCGAGCATTCCTCCGCTCCGTCACTGGAAAACGACAAAATATTTGGCTGGCAAAACTCTATAAATTCGTCGGTGAACGCATCTTCTTTACCTTCCAGAAATTCTCCTATTATGGAGTTGATATCCAAAAGCGCGGACCACGGTTTTTTCCCTTCACTTATTTCTTTAAAGAATCGGAACTTGTTATTTTTAGAAAAAAAATCGGCGAGCTTCATTTTTCTGTTACAAAACCTTTTTTACGCGCTTGATGGTATCAAGATACCATTTTCCCCGGTCTGATAATAGCGATCCGGGAGACGCTCCGGTCAAATATCCCTGCTTTATCCCGGTCTCTTTTAACAACTGCTCATATTCCGGCCGGGAAAGGCCGCAAAGCGGATCGGCGGGGGCTCCTCTTCCGGCGGCTGTTTTTTCGATCAATTCCATTTCGGCGCCAGCCATAGGATCGGACATATCCTTAATCAGGGGCGTCAAAGCCAGCGACACCGCCTCGCCCATCTCCATCAGCGTATCCGAACGGCTCAAAGGCCCACGTACATTCACGCCTGTTTTATTTTCGGTTCCGGAGTTGCGAATATAAACAGAAGCGGAAAACTCGCCTGTCTCCACCGGGATGTATAGCATATCAAGCTCTCCGGGGAAGATTTTTTCTTCTGTCTTTATTACATCATCAAGTTTTTCCACCTCTTTTTTTATGGCTCCTACCGTCTCCATCCACACATCCGACCCTCTTTTCCACAAGGATTTGTTTACGTAATAGGCATACCATGTCTTCTTGAAACCGCGCGGATAGGGCCTGACCCTTTTACTAAATCTGTCCTGGGCGCTCAATCCGGAGTCTTCGCGCCGCAAACCGGCGGCAAAAGTGTTAAGCAGGCTCTTTAACCCGTTTCCATGAAACACGACTACTTTCTCGCCCTGGGCTGTTTCGAGATAGCCGATTGTGATGCTATGGCCACTCTCTTCGGCTCCTATTATCACCACGCTCTTTTCGGATAGCGCGGCGAATCTTACATTGTTTTCACGCAAGATTTTTTCTATGGCGTCGGCGCTGACCGCCCGGGACCCGGCTTGAGCTTTGATAAGAGCGTGAACCTTTTCGGAAACTTCATGTTTCAAGACTTCGACAGCCGTTTTTAACAATATCCATTTATCCCCCACCTCGGTAATCTCATGCCGGTAACCGGTCTGCGCGGCTTTGACCGACGCTGAAAGATCGCTTTCAACCGTATTGATGAAAAGTTTCGGCCTTTCAGAATTTGCATGAGACAACGCCTGTAAAACAGAAGTTTCGTCTCCGGTCATTATAACGGCGATATCTCTTAGCGGATCGTAATCGACCCTGTAAAAGCGGTCTCCGTCGCCGTCAAACACAGCGGCGCAAACCATCAGATCGTCTTTAACTATCGAATCCCTCTTTTTTCTTCCGGTCTCAAACAGCTTGAGTATCGCCTCGTTACCAGATAGGCGGCCCCCTTCTGCGACCATATCCGCCGTTACTTCGTCGATTCCCTCAAGCTCGGCGACGCCGCACAGCAGGTTGACAGAGCCGTCGAGCCTGGCGCTCGTTACTATCACCTCTCCAAACCCGGCCTTTTCCAGAATCCGTAAGCCAGCCACAGATAAAGCGCCGTTTGCCGCATCGACGATTAACGTGACATTCGAAAGCGACCCGTCATCTGTTATCCAGCTGTTTGATGGATCAAGAGAATATCTTTCGAAAATATCCAGGGCCTCACCGCTCCGGTCGTAAACACTCCCTTTAAGCGGGGCGTTTTTAACTTCGTTGTAACCGGTCTTCATCACCCTGCCGCTCAACTCCATATCGTCGGAGGGGAGAAGTTTGAGTCCGTGCCTTGTGAATATCTTGATCCCGTTGTAAGCGGGCGGATTGTGGGAGGCGGTTATCATGACCGCTCCGGCGGCTCCGATATATCGGCTGTACAATGGCGCCAGGGGAGTCGGCGCAACACCCAGCGCAATCGCGTCCACTCCGCCTTTTAAAAGACCCTGAACCGCCGCGCCTGTGTAAACACCCTCTGGATCGCGCGGATCCCATCCGATGACGAACGGCTCTCCGGCTTCGATGGCGCCAGATTCTATAAGGCTTCTGACCCGGCAAAAGCAGTAGAGCTCTACGAACTGCTCGGTGATAACCCCATGTTCGAGAAAAGATTCGACCGGCGACAGGCCGTTGAGGGAAGGATCATCTGAAAGCCGGACAGGGCGGCGAACGCCGTCGGTTCCCTGGAGCCGGATCATAAGCGATCAGGCGACAGTTACCGATTTGGCCAGCGACCGTGGCCTGTCGATGTTTCGCTTTAGAGTGGTGGCCGTGAAATAAGAGAGAAGCTGGGCAACGACCATTTCCAGGAAAGGCGCGATAAAAGGGGGCGCTTCGGGCAATACGATCTGATCGGTAAATGGCAAAGGCTCTTTTGACCTGGACTTAAAAGTAATGCCCAGCAGGTAGCCGCCGCGCGCTTTGATCTCCTCGGCGGACGACAGGGTAAGTTCGTAAAGTTGTTTCTCCTCTTCGGGAGGGGTAAAGATCACAGAGTTTAGCCGATCATCGATAAGAGCGATCGTGCCATGCTTTAAAAACCCGCTTGGCATGCCTTCGGCGTGTACATACGCCACCTCTTTCATTTTGAGCGCCGATTCCCTGGCGATCGGATAATATCTGCCCCTTCCCAAAAACAGCCAGTGCCGTATCTTGCTGTGGGTTTTGGCTATAGAATGTATAAAGCCGGATTTCTCGTTCAGGATTTTTTCTATGGCGCCGGGAAGCTGACCAATCTCTTTTTCGAAAGTCTTCGCCTGCTTTAAAGTAATGCGTTTGTTCATCACGCCGACCTCCAAAACGACACGGGCGAGGATGATCATCTGCGACAGAGCCGCCTTAGTGCTGATGACGCATATCTCCGGCCCGGATTGCTGTAAAATCAGATGATCCACCATCCGCGCCATCGACGACCCCATCACGTTTACAATCGCCGCAGTCGTAGCCTTCATGCTTTTGGCGTGCCGAAGGGCGGTCAAGGTATCATAAGTTTCTCCCGACTGGGACAAAGCGAGCACGGCGCAGTTTTTATCCACCTGGGCCAGAAACCTGAATTCATCGGATGAGATCACCATCGGCGTCAGGCCCGCGTACTGGCTGAAATAATATTGTCCAAGCTGGGCGACATAGAATGTGGTGCCTACTCCTGTGATGTAAAGCCTGCTCTTCTCCAGCGCAATCTTCGCGAAACCCAGGATCAGTTTTCTATCTATATCCAGCGCGTTCTGGACGATCTGGGGTTGCTCGTATATTTCCTTTAGCATGTAATGAGGGAACCCCCCTTTTTGCGCCATCTCTGGATCCCACTTAAGCTCCTGCACCGGCCTGGATACTGTTTCCCCGGTGGAAATGCGTTTTATGCAATGACTGTCATGTGTGACTATCGAATATTCGCCATCCTCAAGGAAGACTGCGTTTTTCGTATGTTGTATAAAGGCGCTAAAGTCAGAGCCAATATAATTGGCGTCGTCTCCCAGCCCGATCAGAAGAGGGCTTTCAAACCTCGCGCAATAGATGCGGCCCGGCTCATGCTTTGTCACAAGAGCGATAGCGAACGAGCCATCCAGATCCCGGAGAGCGCTGACAAAAGCCTGTTCGACCGATTTTAATTTTTTATAATACTCTTCCACCAGATGAACAATCACCTCGGTGTCGGTTTCGGAGCTGAATTTGTGCCCCAGCTTCAGCAACCCCGCTTTTATATTTGTGTAGTTGGATATGATCCCGTTGTGGGTAATGGAAAAACCCTTGCCGCAGGAAGTGTGAGGGTGGGCGTTGGCTTTTGTCACTTTCCCGTGGGTGGCCCATCTCGCATGGGCGATGCCAAGAGAGCCTTTGAGTTTCGAAAAATTCTCTTTTGCGCCAACCTCGTCTACAGTCCCGATGTTTTTAGAGACCCGGATCGCCTTCGATCCATTTACCAGGGCGATTCCGCACGAGTCGTATCCCCGGTATTCAAGATTCCGAATTGATCCGACAAGCCTTTCAGATATATCCTCCAGGGACGCTATACCGGCTATTCCACACATAGTTTTATTAATCGACGCTTATCGTTTTGCCGGATACGAGCAGTTGTGAGGGATCTTTTTCCCCGCTTGAACCATCGATCCCGCGTCAAGAATATTTGAAGCCCCTATGACAGCGCCGTCGCCAATGAAAGCTCCCAGTTTGTTGAGTCCGGCTCTAACCAGCGTCCTTCCCTCTTTGATTTTGACTTCTTTTTTGTCAATCGTCCGGTTGATCGTCATCGTTCCGGCCCCGATATCCACCCCTTCTCCCACAACCGAGTCACCAATAAACGACAATCTGCCCACAACTGTCTCAGGGAAAATCACACAGTTTTTAAGCTCCGCGCCATGTCCTATAACGCTATTTGCGCCCACCGAGGTGTATGGCCGAAGGAGCACATTATGCCCTATAAAGCTACCGGGCCCAATATACGCCGGCCCCTCTAAAACGGCTCCCGCCCGTATATCCGCGCCTTCGCAGATGCGCACAGGCCCTTTGATCTTCGTATTGGAAAGCTCGACGCTTTGATGAATGGCGGCCTCTTTCCACTGATCCATAACCATCTGGTTGGCCTTTAATATATCCCAGGGGTAAGCCATGTCGAGCCAATCATCTCCCCAGATCGAAGCGCGCAGGCTCTGCTTTTTTATGAGATGCTTTAAGGCCGCCTCCATGTTGCCTTTTGACTTTTCAAGAAATCCGAAAAACGCTTCAGGCAAAACAAACACTCCCGCTAAAACGTAATTGCCCAGTCCGGCCTTAAGCTTCGGTTTCTCGATAATCTTCGTTATTTTCATATCCTTGCCCAGATAAACGTTTCCATATTTTTCCCCGGAGCGGGTAAGGCAGATGGCCGCCGTCGGCTCGTTATGTAGCGAGAACGACTGCAGGATCACGCTTATGATGTTAGAGGCGGTCAGCGTATCGGCGTAAACAAGAACAAAATGCTCTCCGGGAGAAAACTGATCCCTCGCCTTTAGCATGGCCTTGCCGATGCCGTTTTGTTTGCCCTGGTCTATAAAATGAATCGCCATTCCGGTTGGATGCTCCGGGGAGAGGTGTTTTGTCAGCATTTGCGGCCTGTGCCCCACCACAAGCTTCATGGAGTTGATCCCCGCCTCGTATAGCATAGAAACCGTGCGATCTATGACATACCGCCCTCCAACGGGTATCATCGGGTTCGGGCGTGTGCTCGAAAAGGGCGCCATGTGCGCCCCCCGCCCACCGGCGAGGAGTAACGCTTTCATAAAAAATCCCGTGTAAATTTATCAGTCGTGTATTGTAACATGTCCTGAAGCCGATCCATCATTTCCCACCGGAGATTAGTAACCTTTTTTTTCAAGACTTTCAAGCTCCTCGATGGTATTGACGCCCATCGTCTCGGAAATATCTTTAGCGATAACGCCAGATACCTTCATTCCTTTTTTAACGGCTATGGATATAAGATCGGTCAGGTAATACTCTCCCTGGGCGTTATGGTTATCAACCGTTTTTAGCGCGGGAAAAAGGAAACCGGCGTCGAAAACATAAATACCACTGTTTATCTCCTTTATCAATAACTGATCCTCAGTCGCGTCCTTCGCCTCTACGTTGGCTCTTATTTCACCTTCGATTCTTATCACACGCCCGTAAGAAGCAGGATCGGAAAGCTCGCATGTCAGCATGGTTATGACAGCGCCAGATTCTTTGTGCGTTTTAATCATTTGTTTCAGGGTTTCGGGTTTTAGCAAAGGCGCGTCCCCGGACAAGGCGATTATCATTCCAGCAAATCCTTTAAAATGATCTTCCGCCTGCGCCATAGCGTGACCGGTTCCAGACTGCGGCTCCTGAATGGCGAACTCGATATCTTCGTCCTTAAACCGCTCCATAACCATCTCGCTCCGGTGGCCGGCTATGACCACAATTTTTTCCGGATCGAGCGCTCTTGCGGTTTTTAAAACATGCTCCAGCAAAGGTTTACCGGCCAATGTATGCAGGACTTTGGGGAGGTTGGATTTCATCCGTGTCCCTTTTCCGGCGGCCAGTATGACCACCGCGACGGCGCCACGCCTATTCATGGCGCAATGCGTCCACCGGGCTGAGGCGGGCCGCTTTGAAGGCCGGGTACCATCCGAAAAATATACCGACTAAAAGCGCGGTTGTGTAAGCGATTAGAACCGAGCTGGTGGAGATATAAGTGTCCCAATCGCTAAAACCGTTTATTGCGCGGGCAATTAGCGCTCCCAGGCCGACTCCTAATAGCCCGCCCGCGCCGGATATAATGATCGACTCGACCAGAAACTGTTTAAGAATATCCCGCTTCTTCGCGCCCAGCGCTTTTCTCAGCCCTATCTCCCTTGTGCGCTCTGTAACCGTCACCAGCATTATGTTCATTATGCCGATCCCGCCTACGACCAGCGATATCGCCGCGATGCCGCCTAAAAGGTATGTAAAAGTCTTTGTCATCGATTCCATCGATTTAAGGATATCGACCTGGCTTCGCACATGAAAGTCGGCTTCCATATTTTTTCGTATCCGGTGGGATTTGCGAAGAAGAGTGATGATTCGACCGCTTACCCATTCCATATCCCCCTGTCTGTCAACTTCCACAAAAATATTTCTGATATAAGAGCCTCCGAAAACCCGTTTCTGATATGTGGTTATCGGTATCAATATCTGGTCATCCGCGTCCCACCATCCAGCGTGCCCCTTTTCCGCCATGACCGCAGTCACCAGAAAATTAACTCCATTTATTTTTATATATTTGCCCACGGCCGGCCTCAGACCGAACAACTCCTCCGCCACGGTCTTGCCAAGCGCCGTCACCCTTCTCGCTCCCGCCACGTCGCGAAAAGTGAAAAACTTTCCTTTATCCACCGCGAACTTTCTGGCGGTAAGATAATCGGGCGTCACGCCGATAATGTTCGTCCTCGTGTTTTTGTTAAAGCGCTTCACCTGGGCGGCCTGGGAGATAGTGGGAGCCACCGATACTATTCTCCCGACTTTTTTACGGATCAAAAAGGCGTCGTCCAGCGTAAGGGTCTGGGCGACGGCTTTTCGGACATGTCCTTTTTGAAGAAGACCCGGCCTTATTATCAACAGGTTGGCCCCCAGGTTCTCTATATTTTTCGCCATATCGTGCTTGGCGCCCTGCCCCAGGGCCACCATGGCCACCACTGCGGCGACGCCTATTATCACGCCGAGCATGGTCAAAAGGGATCTCGACCACGACCCACGTAGCTCCCGGAAAGCCACCTGCAAAATTATCCAGAACATGAGGGAACCTCTAACAATTGGTTTCGTGGCGAAAACCGATGAGTTGGTTTCTTACAAGGAGGCGGGAGGAAATTCCCACAAGCGTATGGAAACATACGTTGAGGACAATTTTTTTCCGCTGACGACGTGAGATGGCAACTCATACGTTTGTAGTAGAAATCGAATTTTTTGAGGTTCCCATAGATTATTCTATCCTTTCCATAGCGAGAAGAGCCGCCCCCATTATTCCGGCGTCATCTCCCAATCCGGCTGAGACGATTTTTAGTTTCGGCCCGGTAAGCGTATAGGCCATCGAAAGGGCCGCTTTTCTGGCTGATGGTTTCATAAACTTAAAAGCGGGCGCGGCGCCGCCGCCTATGACAAACCTGCTGACACCCAGAGCAAGGGCCACCGCCGCCATTGCCGCCCCTATGTCGCGACCTGCGTCTCTGAGCAGTTTCAGGCAAGCCGGGTCTTTTAAAAGCGCGCCCCTGGCCACCAGCTCCGTGTCGATCCTGCCGATGCCGCGCCGCCTTTTTTGACCGCTCAACCATTCGTAATCACCCGAAAGAGCCAACGCCCGCGCAGACGCCGCAATGCCGCTCGCCGACGCTGTGGTTTCAAGGCATCCTTTGTTTCCGCAGGCGCACAGCCTCCCGCCAGGGTTCACGGTTATATGCCCTATCTCCCCGGCTGAGGTTGATGAGCCGCGCCATATCTTCCTGTTTAAAATTACGCCGCCCCCGACGCCGGTGCCAAGTGTCAGCATCACAAAATCATCCCATCCTTTGGCGGCGCCGAACCGTCCTTCCCCCAGGGCGGCTGAGTTTGCGTCGTTTTCAAGGATCGCAGGACACGCGAAAACCGAGCCTGCGTCTTTGGCCAGGGGAACATTTTTCCAGCCGGGAAAGTTGGGTGAGCTTATAACGACGTTTTTCGAAAAATCTATGGCCCCGGCGGACGCAAGACCTATGGCCAATGGCGCCGATTTTTTTTTCAGGGCTACCTCTTTGATGGCGGACCGAATATTTTTAACAACATTTTTGTATCCCGGACTCCCCTGTGAAGGGCGTTTGACCCTCGCCGACAGCTTACCTGTGGCTGAAACCGCCGCAACGCGGATATGGGTTCCGCCAAGATCGGCTCCTATCACATATTCATCCGGTTTCATGGGATTTATCATATCAGGTCGCAGATCAACTAAGGTTGTGAATAAATCCGGGTTATGGTACAAACGGCGTATAAAACAAACAGAAGGAATCCTTCCTTATGGACGATCAGCAAGAGTATAACGGGGCCGGCGATAATCTGCTTGAAGACTTCGAAGTCGAAATGAGGGAGGAGGATAGGATCCGTAAAAAAAAGCGCAACCTCGTTATAGGCGGAATACTCGCGGGGGCCGCTCTCTGGTTTTTTCTTTCGTCCGGCGGTCCAGACGTTACAGAAGATCAACAAACGACCAAACCTGCCAGTGTCGAGTCGGAGGAAACCAGGCCGGATGATATCGACGCTCAGATCGCCAGGCTCAATGAGCAAAACCGGATAGACGAGGATTTTAAAGCGCCCGGCTCGCTGATGGAAAACACGCCGATGGAGCCTTCCACTGCCGACACAAAACCAGAGGCGCAACCAGCAGGGGAGATAGCGCCGGTTAAACAGGAGGCGGAAACAGAGGTAAAAGCCAAAGAGCCCGGCGCCGAAGATAAAACCGTTACGAAAGATACAATAGCTTCTCCACAGCAGGAGGTTGAGCCGGAGCCCACAGCTAAACCGGAAGACGCGGAAGGCGCCGGAACCGGCGGGGCTCCTGAAAAAACCGCTATTGCCATCGCGCCTGAAACGCCTGAAAAATCTAACCCCTATACAGTGCAGGTCTCGGCGACGATGGACGCGCAGACGGCTCTGAAACTGCGCGATCTGCTTTTAAAGAAAGGTTTTGATTCGTGGATATTCATGGGAAAATCAAAGCAGAGAATTTACAGAGTCGAGTCGGAGGAGTTTAAATCGATACAAAAAGCCGCCACCCTTTCGGCGGCCCTGGCGCAGGCCGGGTTCGCCAACCGAACCGCTTATGTGAAAGATGGATCGCGCGTCACCTTGATCACCGGAATGTTCGAGGATAAAAAGCGGGCTGAAAAGCTAAACAAGCGGATACTATCCGCAGGATTCCGGTCCAGCATCACGACCAATCCTGATGTTCAGACTTTATATATCGTCAGGGTAGGGAAATTCAAGGCCGTAGAGGAAGCCAGAAAAGCTAAAAAGGCTCTTGTCCGGGCCGGATTCGCCACACTGGGGATAACGCAGTAGGCGCCGCTTCTGGTAAACCTGGGGTGTGTCCACACCTGTTTCGCTCCCGCCGCAATCAAGGGAACCTCTAAAATCGATAAAAACGTCGATTGCTTTTTCAGAATGTTCGCGCTGGCTCTTTTCGGCGGAACGAAGCCTGACAAATAACCGGTTATCCGACCAGATTATAACTGCGTAGTCTGAAACCGACTCCAAGCTCGTCTTCGGCCAACCGGCGGACATCCTCTGCATTCACCTTCCCCGGTATATCGACAGCGGTGGCGGTTACCGAAAGGCCGCTTGCTTTGGCCGATTTTATAAAGTCGATGACCGCTTGATAAGCGTCCGGTATCAGAGGAGAGCATATTTCATTGTATGTCGCCGCATCGGCTGTATTAAGGCTCACCGAAACGATATCGATGAGGCCGGCAAGCTGTGGCGTCACGTCCTTTCCGGCGATCTGGTTGGCGTGACCGTTGGTGTTAAGCCTTGTGCGTCCCCCCTTCTCTTTGACCACCCGCGCCACCTGCATGATTGCGTCGAGCCTCAGCGCAGGCTCCCCGAATCCACAGAACACGATCTCGTCATATCGTGACGGATCGCCCATAGCTTCTATCATTTCCTCTGCTGTAGGATCACTGCTGATTCTCAAATTATGTCCCTGGACAGTGTCCGAGTGGAACCGGGCGCAGAAATAGCACTCGTTGGTGCACTCTTTTGTGACGTTAAGATAAAGGGAGTTTCTTATTTTATAAGCTACCTCTCCTTTCTCCACGCCGCCCGTCTTAAAAAGTGTTTTGAAATTGGTTACAGTGATCCTCTCAATATCCTCGCGGGTCACGCCCCGGACTTCGGCGGCCTTATCCACAACATATTTCAAAAAAGCGGGACTGTTTCGCCTGCCCCGTTTTTTCTGCGGCGCAAGATATGGTGAATCTGTCTCCAGCAGGAGACGGTGGCCGGGAACCGCCTTTAACGATTCTCGCAAGGCGCCTGCTTTAGGGTATGTGACGTTGCCGGCGAAGGAGATATACATACCAAGTTTAAGACACCGGCGGGCGTCATCAGGGGCGCCTGCGAAACAATGCATCACGCCGCCGGTTTTTTTTAAATCTTCGTCTTCGAGAATTTTGAGGCAATCTTCCATCGCGTCTCTGCAATGGATTATCAGAGGTTTTTTAAGCTTTTTGGCAAGCTCCATATGCGCTCGTAAAGCCATTACCTGATCTTCCCTCGGCGACCTGTCGCGGTAGTAATCGAGCCCTGTCTCTCCTATGGCGACGACTCTGGGATGATCCGCAAGTTTTCCAAGCTCGGCAAGAGCGTTGTCATTTAACTGGCTTGCGTTATGGGGATGAACGCCCACCGATGCGTACATGGTGTCGTATCGCTCCGCAAGCTCTACCGCCTTTCGGCTGGTCTGAAGGTCATAGCCTACGTTAAGAAGATAGTCCATCCCCTCTTCTTTGATTCGGCTTATTACCTCTTCGAGGTCTTCGTCAAACGCGGGATCGTTTAAATGGCAATGGGAGTCGGCTGGCATCTCAAGGGAACCTATTAAAAATCATTTCGCTACAAATGGCCGCAATCGCGCCATGTTTCGTCGGTCAGACAAAATCAGTCTTTAACGCATAATGGTAGCAGTCCTGCTTACGCCGGTGGACACGATGGAAACCGGGGCGTTTACCAGTTCTTCGACACGGGCTATATACCGTTTTGCCGCGTCTGGAAGGTTTGTATAACTATCCGTATCGTTGGTTGATTTTTTCCAGCCGGGCAAAGTCTCATAAACAGGCTCGACTTTTTCGAGCGACACCGTCTCCTCCGGCATTTCGGTGATAGTCTGGCCGCCTAGCTTGTAGCTTACGCATATTTTTATCTCGTCGAAATCATCGAGCACATCAAGTTTTGTTAACGCTATAGAGGTTACTCCGTTTACATCTACAGCGTAACGCCCCACAACCGTATCTAGCCACCCGCAACGGCGCGGTCTTCCGGTGGTTGCGCCATACTCTCCTCCGTCGTCGCGCAGTTTTTTCCCGTTCGAATCGTTCAGTTCGGTCGGGAAAGGCCCTTCGCCCACGCGGGTCGTGTAAGCCTTCATAATACCGATAACTTGTGTGACGGACTGAGGCGGGACTCCGAGGCCCATGCAAACTCCTCCGGCGATCGATTGTGAAGATGTGACATACGGATATGTGCCATGATCGATATCGAGCATGGCGCCCTGGGCGCCCTCCGCCAGAACGTTTTTACCTTTGGCCAGCGCGTCTCGCAACATATATCCGGTATCGGCTGTAAAACCCTTGAGCTTATCCGCATAGCCTGCGTATTGCTCGAAAATTTCGTCCAGATCAACCTTTTTTTCTTTGTAAAGATGCTCAAACAGGATATTTTTCTGCTCCACCGCCCGCTCCATACGGCTTTTAAAATAATCGGGCCTGTAAAGGTCCGCCACCCTCAGCCCGATCCTGGCCGCCTTGTCCGAATAGGCTGGCCCGATACCTCTTCCGGTAGTCCCGATTTTCCCTTTTTTCGAGTGGCTTTCCGCCGCCGCGTCGATTTTTTTATGATAGGGCATGATTAAATGCGCCCGCCCGGAGATAAATAAAGAGCCTTGAACCTTAAACCCGCGCGACTCCAGCTCTTTAACTTCGCTTAAAAAAGCCTCCGGATCCAGGACAACGCCAGAGCCGATAACGCATACCTTCCCCTCCCTTAAAACACCGGAAGGTATGAGATGGAGTATATATTGCTCCTTGCCGACTACCACCGTATGCCCGGCGTTGGCTCCCCCCTGATATCTGGCGATGATATCGACCTTTTCCGAGAGCATATCGACAATTTTGCCTTTACCCTCATCGCCCCACTGGGCGCCCACAATGGCTGTGACTGGCATCTGTTTTACCTGTAAGAAAAAGCGTTAACGTATGTTCAGCCTAAAGCTGGACAAGCTTCGCTTCGATTATATTTTCGATCCGGGACAATTTGTCTATCTGCTCCGGGCTAAGAGTCGAGTCGATACTGACAATCGCCATCGCTCTGCCTCCGGTCTGGGCCCGGCCAAGATTAAAGGCGCCTATGTTGATATTGTTATCGCCCAAAAACGCCCCTATCTTTCCTATTA
>DRJW01000381.1 GCA_011052055.1 Nitrospirota bacterium | reverse complement strand
GGTAGACGAGAACTTTTTTGGTCTCGTTTTGCGAAAGAATGAAGTCGGTAAGCCTGCTACCTATCCCGAAGTGATAAACCAGTATATCGCCTTTGGCCGGCCTGTATTTTCTGTAATGCGCCACTGCTTTTTCGCCGTGAAAATCAGGATCCAGCACATATATGTTCGAGCGTTTTCCCCAGCTCAGGAATATCTGACGAAGCTCGGCTGTATAGTCATATACGGCGTCGCCAGACTTTGCGAAAGGGGTGAACTGGTGGATGGCGTTAGCGGTCATCGATTTTTTCTTTGATGCGGGCTATTTCAGCCTTTAACTCTTCGATGGTCGCTGTATGCCTATTTTCCAGATCATTTATTCTTTCCTGCAACAGGTCGAGGCAAGCCATGTTTATATGTGAATAGACGAATACCGCCATGTTGAACCGCGCCTGCTGGTGAACCTGAACGTCGGTCTTCAGCTTGAGCGCCACCACCACTTTTTTTACAAGTTTGTGAACAGCGCCTGCCAACCCGCCCAGCCTCGATCTGATCTCATATTCCTCATTTAGCGAGATATGGCGCTCCATATCGTCCACTTGGCCGGTGAAATCGTCTGACAAGGCTTTGCCCGAACCAGAGCCGTCATGGAGGTCAATGGCCAGAGCGCCGCCATGCGCCTGTTCAAGGCTGGCGCCTTGTGACGCAAGCGCCTGTTCAAGTTTTTTCGCCAGATTTTCATAAAAATCATCCCCCACAACGGCAGGATCGGCGTCTATCAGCAGTTTTATTTTTTCGAGATTCCCCATAGTTTTTTATGCAAAGATTTTTTACATGGCAATGTGAAATATATCACAGCCTAAAGCGTGTTAGTTTATAATAGCCCGATGTTTGATACAAAACTGATAGCCGAGCACGGCCTGACGGTCGAAGAGTTCGATTTTGCGATTGAGATATTAAACCGCGTCCCCAACCTGGTCGAGCTTGGAATCTTTTCCGTGATGTGGTCGGAGCATTGCTCATATAAAAGCTCGCGCAAAAGCCTTATTACGTTCCCCACCGAAGGGCCGCAGGTTATTTTAGGCCCCGGAGAGAACGCGGGAGTTGTCGATATCGGCGACGGCGACGCGGTTGTCTTCAAGATGGAGTCGCACAACCACCCGTCGTATATCGAGCCTTATCAAGGCGCGGCCACAGGCGTGGGCGGCATCTTGCGCGACATATTCACCATGGGGGCGAGGCCGGTGGCGTCGCTTAACTCGATCCGCTTCGGCGCGCCCGATCATCCTAAAACCAGATACCTTGTAGACGGCGTAGTCGCGGGGATCGCAGGATATGGTAACTGCATCGGTGTCCCCACCATCGGCGGAGAGCTGATTTTCCACAAAAGCTATAACGGCAATTGCCTTGTGAACGCTTTTAATCTTGGGTTGGTGAAAAAAGACAGGATATTTCTCGGCAAAGCCGAGGGCGTCGGAAACCCGGTCATCTACGCAGGGTCGAAGACAGGGCGGGACGGAATCCACGGCGCGACCATGGCAAGCGAGGAGTTCGACGAAAATAGCGACGAGCGGCGCCCGACCGTTCAGGTGGGCGATCCGTTCACTGAAAAATGCTTGCTCGAAGCGTGCCTGGAGCTTTTTAAGACTGACTATATAGTCGGCATACAGGATATGGGCGCGGCGGGGGTGACAAGCTCGTCTTTCGAGATGGCGGGCCGGGCCGGAACGGGCGTAAAACTCGATCTGGACAAAGTTCCCCGG
>DRJW01000380.1 GCA_011052055.1 Nitrospirota bacterium | reverse complement strand
GAAAAGGCCGAAAAACAAGTTCGGCGGAAGGTTGGAGCCTTTTACTCACCTGAAAGTCATCTTGTTTGGAAAAGAGAAAACCGACCTTATGCGTTTAAACTCTTGTGACGTGCTGGATCCGTTTTTACTTGTCCGTGACGATTTAAATCGCTTAAATCGGGCGTTCGTCTCGGTCGAGCTTGTCGATTGCGCCCAAAAGGTGAGCGACCCCAACCCCGACGGGTTTAACCTTCTGCTTTCGCTCTGGCGCGGGCTTTGCCTGGAGAATGATATAAAAAAGCAGAGCCTGATCCTGCGTCTGTTCGAGCTAAAATATATGTCGTCTATCGGGTATCATCCTTCACTGGACAGGTGTGTCGCTTGCCAGCGTGATATCGAGCCTCCCTCAGCCGGGTTTAACGCTTTAAAAGGGGGAGCGGTTTGCGGTAAATGCCTGGTCGCCGATCCTGCCGCCTCCAGGATATCTGTCGGGGCCGTAAGGCTCATGTCCAAAGGCATGACAATGCCTGTAGAAATGTTCGCAAGGCTTAAAGCGGGCCCGGAGGCGCTTGTTGAAATTGAAAAATCGGTGGCCGATTTTGTAAGGACGCATATCCATCGTGACCTGAAATCGGAGCGGTTCCTTAAAATTTGATTTTAGGGAACCTCTAAAAATTGCTTTCGTAGCGAAATCGAGCGAAAAGTCGTCAGGCGAGGCGGCGAGACAAAATAGCCACAAGCGTAGTAATAACTACTCTGAGGACGATTTTGACTCGTCAACGAAGCATGGCGACTTTTACAGCCGATTGTAGCAGAAATGGATTTTTAGAGGTTCCCTTTACACTCTATCAGCCTGAGTCAGACAAAACGCTTGACTCTTAAGGCATTGTAATTTAGCTTAATATCGCGTAGCCGATTTTGTCGTCTGCGCGGGCAAACATGGTGGCAGGTATGGATTTACGCAATTTAAATTCCTTTTTCGGCGAAGGAGTCGTTTTAAAAGGCTCTTTGAAATTCAAAGGATTGTTGCGCTTTGATGGAAATTTCGAAGGCGATATAGAATCTGACGACACCCTTATGGTCGGCTCTTCGGGGAAAGTCAGGGCCAATGTTAAAACCGGTTTTCTTTATAATTTCGGTAAAATAAAGGGCGACATTGAGGCCTCAAATAAAATTTCTCTGCACGCCAACAGCAAGCTTGAGGGAAATATCAAATCTCCGATTTTAATCACCGAAGAATTGGCTTTTTTCGAGGGCTCTTGCAGTATGCCTCCCATGCCAACCTCCGAGGAAACCTCCAAAAAAATGGAAATACCTCTCGTGGAGCCGGAAATCCCGGCGGTAAGCGCCAACGGCGCCTCTGAGCGGCAAAATGAAGAGTCTGAAGGGCTAGGTAGAATCGCGGCAATGGGCATAGGTGGTGTTTTGATCGCCGGTTTCGCTGGATGGATTATATTTTTCCAGGGGCCACAACTGGCGCTACAATCTCAAACCGCCTCGTTGTCCACCGATAGCGCAAGCCACAGACGCCCCGATCCTGTGGAGAAACTTCGTGAGGAGGGAATCGAGGCGTTTAACAATCGCGATTGGAAGCTTGCGGTAAGTAAATTCAACGCTGTAGTCGAGGCCAGAGAAAATGACGAAGAAGCGCTCCTTAAACTGGGGGCCTCGGCTGTCAACGCAAAGCAAGATGGCAAGGCCCTGGAAGCTTACGAAAAACTGGCTACTATAAATCCGGGCCTTGAGACGTTAAGCGCCCTCGCCGGTCTGTATGAGAAAGCGGGAAAGAAAGCTGAATTGATTTCCACGCTTGAAAAAATGAACAATATGTCTCCTGGCGACAAAGACATCTCCAGGAAATTAAAGGAATTAACCAAGGTTAAGGTGACCAAGGTTGATATCGTCGAAAAACTGAAAAAAGAAATCAGGAAAAATTCCCAGGATCCGAAATTCAGGATCAAGCTGGCCGAACATTATATTCACAAAGGAAATTATATTGAAGCCCTGGCTGTTTTAAAAAAAGGGGTAAATGATTTTCCGGCGAAAGAAAATGTCCGTAGTTTGTACGCAAACACTCTTCACAGAACAGGGAAAGAAAAAGAAGCTTTAGAGCAGTATATCGCGCTGGCCAAAAACAACCCGGACATAATGGAGGCGGATAACAATCTGGCCTTCTCCCAGCTAAACAAAGGTTTACTCACCGAAGCGTCCGCCAATTTCACCAAAACGCTTGAGCGCGACCCGGATAACTTCCGGGGGATGCTGGGGCTTGCGATGGTATACAGCAAACTTGAGGAAAACGATAAAGCGGAAGCTGAGTGCAGGAAAATCCTTGATCGCGCTGGAGATTACGCTCCGGCGATGAACAGGCTGGCGTGGATTTACGCCAAGCAGGGAATAAACCTGAACAAAGCGGAATCGCTCTCAAAAAAATCGCTGTCGGTTTTTAATGATATTCCTGAGTATATAGACACGCTTTCAGAAATAAATTTCAAAAAGGGAAATAATGATGAGGCCATCCGCCTGATAAAGAGGGCGGTAAAACTGATACCCGACGATCCTTATTACAAACGCCAGCTTTTCAAATTCCGCAGGGCAAAAAGCCGGGGCTGATCCAGTCAAACGCAGGCGGACGGCGGCGTCACTGTTTCTGATCTCCAATAGTTATCTTTCGAAGTATATTTTTCACTCCGATAGAGGAGAGCTTATGGGCCTTTTGCCACGTCATGCCTCCTTTGAAGAACGTTTTGTAATCGAGGATATTTGAAAACAGCGATGCCTGTGTTTTTTCAAATTTGGATTTCCAGACTATCTTTTTTGCGCGAACGTCTATAACCGCGAATGAAAACGATACAGACGCCGGTTTGTCCGCTGAAAGTTTCGCGCCAACCAACTCTTCAAAGCGCATGACAGAACCCATGACAACCGCGTCCACTCCCAGCTTTTCTCCAACAAACAAGCCAAGCTGAACCCCATATTCAGAAGTCACGTCGGGGTCGGCCTGTTTTATAACGCTCATAACAGACTCTCTGGACGCCACTTTAACGCCGCGTTTGGAAAGCTCAAACCGGAACTGATTGGCGACAAGCTCGCCCGATCCGGAGCTCACCGCGCCGTGGACAAAATTAAAGCCGGTAATATCGCAAGAATAGACGGCTCTGGGCGCGTTGGAGCGATGACCCTCGACAAAATCGATAACCGCCAGGCTTTTAATTTGTGAAAGGTCGGATGACACGACATCATCAGAAACAGTGACGCCAGTCGGCTCCGGCATCAATCTGCGATCCGAAGCGCATGAAAACAGTCCAAGCGCAAGGAGGGCAAAGACGGGAGCGATGAAATTCTTCAAGCTGGAGCGACCGGATGGATTATTGAAACCTGGACTATTAGCTCTCATTACTGCCTCCTGCGGTGTTCATGGCGCGCCGCGTTCGGTCAGGACGGAGCGCCGTTATTATGCGAAGGCGAATACCCTTCGCGAAGAAAATGGCCGCTTTTTCCGCCTTTTTTCTCGATCAACCCGATATCAGAGATCACCATACCTCTATCAACCGCTTTTAACATATCGTAGACTGTCAGCGCGGCCACCGATACGGCTGTAAGAGCTTCCATTTCAACGCCGGTTTTGCCATTGGTCCCGACAGTCGCCCGCATATTCACCGCCGAATTCTCCTCGTCGGTCTCAAGCTCGACATTCGCGGAGTTTATGACGATGTTATGGCAAAGCGGAATCAGCTCCGCTGTTTTTTTGGCCGCCATAATTCCTGCCAGCCTGGCGGTCTGGAGCGTGTCTCCTTTTGGCGCGCCGCCTTCGGTAATCATCCTCAGCGTGGATGGCTTCATCGTTATTTTTCCCTCGGCCACAGCGATACGGGCAGTGTCGTCTTTGCCCCCCACGTCCACCATGCGGGCTCTCCCCCGGTTGTCGAGATGGTTAAGTTTCATTCAGGCTTATCGTCCACTTTTTCAGGATTTGAGGAGTTGGAGTCTTCTTTTAATGCGTCGATGAAATTTCTGATTCCTTTGCCCATCCCGTCGGCCATGCGTGGAATCCGGGTGGCGCCGAACATCAGGATCAATATGGCGGCTATAAGAAGCCATTCGGTAACGCCAAACATAATTTCGCTTTCTATTTTAAATCAAGGCAATTTCGTTTAATCCAGTCGGCTAAAGCTTCCACATCGTCCCTTTGAAACAGGGGCTTGTCTGTTTTCCGCTCCGCTTGCGCCCCGGTGGCGATGAATCCCGCTATCGAATCGTCATCCGCCTCACCAGCGCCATCACCCGCCCCGAAAGGCGGCCCGAACATGAACCTGTGAACTTTAGCTCCAGAGCATGATTCGTTTTTAAAGCCTTCCACCATGATGATATCAGCTTTTCCGCGAAATTGCCGCGCAAGATCGGCCAGAGCCACAGGCTCATCGGTTTCCATCATAAATCCAATGAAATTTTCGCTGGCGACCATCGTAGGATTGGAGCCTGCCTGCCGTAGCCTGTAGGAGTCTTTACCTTTTTTGTCTATGTCGATTTCATGGTGTGAGCGCTTTATCGCGCCAACACGAATCCTGTCTGATCTGAGCTTTTTTATCAGTTTTTCTATCAAGGTGGTTTTCCCGCTTCCAGAATGGCCGATAAAAGCGACCAGCGGAGGTGAAATATCCATAGTCAACTCTATTCCTGTAATATCGTGTATAGGGAACCTCTAAAAATCCATTTCTGCTACAATCGGCTGTAAAAGGCGCCATGCTTCGTTGACGAGTCAAAATAGTCCTCAGAGTAGTTACTACTACGCTTGCGGCTATTTTGTCTCGCCGCCTCGCCTGACGACTTTTCGCTCGATTTCGCTACGAAAGCAATTTTT
>DRJW01000379.1 GCA_011052055.1 Nitrospirota bacterium | reverse complement strand
TTGGCCCCCAGACTTATTTCCCGGTCGTTCTCTTGTCCCCTTTGGCGTGGCCCCGGTATGTGCGGGTGGGAGAGAACTCGCCCAGCTTATGCCCAACCATGTTTTCGGTCACATAGACCGGGATAAACTTCTTGCCGTTATGCACGGCGAAGGTGATGCCGACGAACTCTGGCGTGATGGTCGATCTGCGTGACCAGGTTTTTATAATTTTCTTGTCGTTTGTGGAAATAGCTTTCCTGATTTTTCGAGCCAGGCTCAGTTCAATGTAAGGGCCTTTTTTGAGAGATCGCGCCATATCTATACCTTGTTATTTTTTGCCACGCCGTTTGACAATCATCTTGTCAGACTGCTTGTTTTTGTGTCTTGTTTTATATCCTTTGGTCGGTTTGCCCCAGGGAGTCACAGGGTGGCGACCTCCCGCCGTCCTGCCCTCGCCTCCTCCATGAGGATGATCGACAGGGTTCATGGCGACGCCCCGCACACTAGGCCGCCTGCCGAGCCACCGGGTTCTGCCTGCCTTGCCAAGCTTCATCCGCTCTTGCATGGCGTTGCCCACGGAGCCGATGGTGGCCTTGCAATCTATCGGAACGTTTCGCACTTCACCTGATTTAAGCTTTATCAGAGCCATTGCGCCTTCTTTGGCCATCAGCTGGGCCGACGCTCCGGCGGACCGGATCATCTGGGCTCCTTTTCCAGGTTTCATCTCCACGCAGTGTATCACCGCGCCGTTGGGTATCGATTTTAACGGAAGCGTGTTCCCGGCTTTTATTTCGACTTTCTCGCCAGAGACAAGCGTGTCTCCCACGCTTACATTATCAGGAGCGATGATATATCTTTTTTCTCCATCCGCGTAATAAAGCAAGGCGATGTGAGCGGAGCGGTTCGGATCGTATTCGATAGTGGCCACTTTGGCCGGAATATTTTCCTTGTCTCTCTTGAAATCTATTATACGTATGTGCTGTTTATGCCCTCCGCCCCTGCGCCTTGCCGTCACCCGGCCCAGGTTGTTGCGTCCGGACGAGCGTTTTTTCGGCTTTAACAGCGATTTCTCAGGTTTATCGGTTGTAATTTCCGAAAAATCCATTCCGGTTTTGTGCCGTTGCCCCGGCGTTATCGCATTATATTTTTTTATTCCCATTTCGCCTTATTACCTTTTATACCTGATCGAACACTTCAATCGTATCGCCTTTTCTCAGTGTGACAATAGCCTTTTTCCAGTCGGCCCGTTTGCCAGTGGAGCGTCCGAGACGTTTAATTTTGCCTTTGACGTTCAGAATATTTACCTTTTCAACTTTGACTTTGAACGCATCCTCAACCGCCCTTTTAATCTCAAGCTTGTGAGCGCGTGGATCGACAGAAAAAGTGATCTTGTTAAGCAAGTCTTTGGCGTCGCCCGCTTTTTCTGTAATGACCGGAGTCCTGATGATATCGAAAGCGCTTCTCATCAGCTTAGCCTCTCTTGAATACCAGCCAGGGCGTCCCTGGCGCAAAGCACTTGTTTGGCGTTGAGCAAGTCGTAGACATTAAGCCTGTTCGGCAAAATAATCTTGATGCCCGGAATGTTTCTGAAACTCAACTCGACGTTTTTATCACCTTTCCCCAAAACCAGAAGGGATTTACCCGTAAAACCAAGCTTGCGCAAAATGGCCATAGCCTCGCTGGTTTTAGGTTTGTCCAACTCAAGCTTATCTACAACCGTAAAAGAGCTTTCGCTGACTTTAAGGCTCAAGGCCGACGCCAATGCGGCGCGTTTCGCTTTTTTAGGAATGGAATAGCTGTAACTTCTCGGTTTCGGCCCGAATATCACTCCGCCTCCCCTGAAAAGAGGAGACCGGATCGAGCCGGCGCGCGCTTTACCCAGCCCTTTTTGCTTCCACGGCTTTTTACCGCCGCCGCGCACTTCACTTCTGTTTTTTGTGCTACTAGACCCCCTCCTGTGGTTGGCCATCTGGTTCACCACGGCGTCGCGAAGCAGGCTCGTATTTACGGGAGCCTCGAAAATATCAGACGGAAGCTCCACATCTCCCACTTTTTTCTTTTCTATATCGATAACGTTTATTTTCATCGGTCGTTACTTCTTTTTCTTCTTGGTATCTTTCGGTTTTTGCGGCTCTCTTTTTATTTTGCGCGTGGTTTTCTCCACTACCACAATCCCGCCGGTAGGGCCTGGCACGGCTCCTTTTACAAGGAGGATATTTTGTTCTGGAAAAGTTTTCACAATCTCAAGGTTTAAGACTTTCACTTTAGCGAAACCCATTCTGCCGGGAAGTTTTTTGCCCGGCAGAACCCTGCCCGGCTGTACGCACATGCCCATGCTTCCCGGATGCCGGAACTGCTCGTGCGCCCCATGGCTCATCGGGGCTGTGGAGTATCCATGCCTTTTTACGACTCCGGCGAAGCCGCGCCCTTTGCTGACGCCGGTCACAGAAACGTAGCCGCCGTCATTAAAAATATCGACCTTAATGACATCCCCGACTTTAGGGGCCCCTTCCTGGTTTTCGGATATCCTGAACTCTTTAAGGTGGCGGTGAGGCTTAAGCTTCCCTTTTTCAAAATGCCCTCTTAAAGGTTTGGAAAATTTCTTTCTCTCTTTTTTCACAAAAGGCTCGAAGGCCAGTTGGGCGGCGCTGTATCCGTCTTTATCCA
>DRJW01000378.1 GCA_011052055.1 Nitrospirota bacterium | reverse complement strand
TAAAGCTTTAAACGCATCTTTTAATTCACTATTTTCTTTCCCTGAAATTATTTTGGTTAACGCCTCCACTGCGCTTATCGATTCTTCTCCGATTTATTGGCGCAGTCGAAGCAAAATGGCGTGGCCGGGTCTATCTCCAGCCGTTTGGCGCTGATCCCCTCTTCGCATTTGACGCAGTACCCGTAGTCTCCGTTGTCGATCCTTTTGACAGCCGCGTCGATACGGGCAAGCTCGATCTCTCTTCTGCGTTTTGTCTCCATCGACATCGCCTGTGACTGCATGGCGTCCATCCGGGAAAGACGCCCCATTCTTTGCTGATCCAGAGCCACCGGCCGTGTCGATTCCTTTTCCGATTCGATGATCGATTTCAGCTCATCACGCCGGTCGAGAAATTTTGTTTTGAGTGAATCAGGCTCGTCAATCATATTTCTCCCGGCGCCATTTAAACGGCAGGTCTTCTATCGCGCCCGGCTCGGTGGCGGTTTGAAGACAGTTAAAAGCGCGCTCTAGAACCGCTCTTTGCTGTTTGACATGTCCCGGCTCACCCAGGGGATGGCCGTAGGGCCATTTCAAAAAAACGGTTCTCGAAGGCTTGATATCTTCGGTGAACTTCCTGACGATAGACACGCCGACTGTCGGTATCCCGTCCGCTTCCAAAACTCGTTGAATCAGTCCGACGGACCGGTTGCAGACGCCTCAGCCGGGGGTGACAAGAACCACGTCCACACCATCCTCTTTCATCATCTTCGAGACTTTTGGTATCTCGCGGTTAATGAAAGTATCAACATGACCGTCGGTTATATGCCCCATGAAACCGTAGAGCCTTTCCGACAGGGCGCCGATCCGCCCTTCGGCGACATATTCCTTTAGACGTTCAATTGGGAAAACGATGTTTATATCCTTGTCTGCGTCTTTATGGTCGTAGTAATCGTGTGTAATCATCAGGTCGGCGACAGGAGTGGAAGAAGGGATTACGCGGAATGTCGGATCGCCTGATTTGTCGATCATCTCGAACGGTGTGTCGGAGTTGATATGAGCCCCGGCTGTGGTCACCAGCGACATTTTCAGACCGGAAAGCGGCCCCGGCGCCGGTGTCCAGGGCGTATCGTCAAACCGCATGGTCTCCACCTTGTCGGCGGCTTTTCGGCCAAGCGACGGGAACCGGGTGAACAAGGAGGCCAGAGCCTGATTCTTTAGTCTGCCAAAATCTATCATAAGAGAGCCTCTAAAAAGCGCTTTCGTAGCGAAATCGAGCGAAAAGTCGTCAGGCAAGGCGCGAGACAAAATAGCCGCAAGCGTAGTAGTAACTACTCTGAGGACGAATTTGACTTGTCAACGAAGCATGGCGCCTTTTACAGCCGATTGTAGCAGAAATGGATTATTAGAGGTTCCCTCTAAATAATTGTTGATGTCTATGATGATGCTTCAAAAGAGAAAAGCCTGAAGCTTGCGACAAGCGCGGCCACGAGAAGACGCGAAATGTATAAAATCTGGTTTGTATCGATATCGGCAAGATTCGCAGGCGGCGTCACTGTGCGGGCGCAGTCTGAAAGGGGCGGCGTTTGACCGCAGTAAAGATTTTTTGCTTTTTCTTCTTTAAACTCCTAGATTACCGATATACAGAAGTTAATTTAAAGGAGGTGGGAGCGTTGAGTGAAAAAACTGTAAAGCGTGATTTTCCAAGGGTTACCAAGCTTCTTTTTACCGGGATGTCATCTTTTGATGAAAAAGGAGAGGGCGCCATGCTTAGTCTGGGGCGCACCCTGAACATCTCCGAAGGAGGGATGCTCCTTGAGGTGTCCAAAAACATGCCGTTTCAGTTGAAAGTAAATTTAAGGCTAGGATTTCAAGAAGAAATAATCGAGATGGAAGGGAATGTGGTTCATCTGCGAAAAACCGATGCAGGAGATATCGAAATCGGCATCGAATTTATAAACCCGACGAAAGACCAGCTCGAAATCATCAGCCAGGCTATGGTGACATCGCTGGGCCAGGGGTTCTCCTGAGGCCGCATAACTGTGCTAGTTACCAAAAGTCTTCACAGTTGAGGCTCATTTGTTTTATTAGATGAGCCATGACCTCCCGCTTTCGGATTGACGCTGGCTGGCGCTTAACTGTCTTTAAAAAGCCGTAAAAAAGCTGTGAAACGTCCCTCATCGTCGTTCACAATCTCTTCAAGCTCCCCCGCATCGAGCCAGATCCCATCGCAATGAGAGCATCTGTCTATTTTTAAATGCCTATAGTCTATCTCGATCAGGCTCATTCCGCATTTGGGACAACGCATGAAATGAAGCTTTTGCAATTCCTCTTTTTCTTTTTCAGCAAGAGCCTTCTGCTTCTCCTCATCGAGCTTCTTCATCCGCTCGAATTGCTGACGGGCGAAATACTCGCTTTCTTGTTCGCTTGGATTATCGATCACTATATGACCCCCTTTGTTAAACCAGACCTGGATTCTAACGGCGCTAAAGGGGCGGGTCAACCTGGAAGTTTTCCATCTTGAAGGTGGGGCGCGCCGTACCGCCCGTTTACCCGGTATACCCAGGCGAGCACTTCGGCGATAACGGTGTAAAGCTCCGGCGGTATTTCCTGATCCAGGTCGAGCTGGCTCAACGTCTCCACCAGATCGGCGTCTTCTTTGATGGGGATACCATTGTCTTTAGCGATCTTGATTATTTTCTCGGCGATAAGCCCCGCCCCTTTAGCCGCGACGGTTGGGACGGTTTGCGCTCCGGCTTTATATTTTATGGCGACAGCTTTTTTTTTCGGAGCCGTTCTTTGTTTCCGCTTCATTTTCAGGCCTTGACGTCCACGATGCCCCTGGATGTTATCGGTGTGTAGTTTTCCAGCTCCTCTGTAACATACGCCTCATCGGCGGACGAGACTTCGAACCTGGCGCTGTATCCGAGCGCCTCAAGCGGTTTTAAAAGATCGGGTAAATTATCTTTTATAAACCTGGCCACAGAATCGTTAAGCGCGTATATCGCTCCTGTTGCGCTCATGGCGCCAGCCGAAGCTTTTGGTTGTACGCTAACATCCACGCGCACCGGGCCGAGACTGCTCATCTCCAGCATGAACACCAGCCTGCTTTCACCCTCTTTTTTTTCATTCGCCCGGTTTTCTCCATCCTTGCCGGGATGAATGTAAACACGGGCGGTCTGGAGGTTGAGCCCTCCAAAAAAAGGAATCTGATACAGGGTTTGAGGCGGGGCCGCTCCACTCTCTTTATCTCTGGTCGATGCGTTCAAAAGCTGGTTTAGCTCGATATTGTTATATACATCACGTAACTGCTTGGCTGTATCGCTCGCCTTTTTTACAAGCTGTGTCATGACTGCGCCGGGCGGCGGTTTTTGAGCCGCTTGGGAGTCTGCCTTCCTCACAACAACCGGCTCGGAGACGGTCGCAAGTTTCGGGATATAAACCTGCTCCGGTTTCGAGGGCGGCAGGTTGGCCCGCCGGAGCGTGGCCGAAATATCTTTTTCGCCCTTTGTCTCCGCCATTTTGTCGATCTGCTTTAGCAAGCTTGCGATTTCTTCCTCCACACTGGCAAGGGCTTTGCCGATAATAGCCTTTACATCCGTTTGAATTTCAGCGCGCAGAGCCGAACGCGGCGTTTTTCCCAGCGCGGCCTGTTTTAAAGCCGCTTCAAGGAACAGGCCCGACTGTTTTATGGACTGCCTGATCTTCTCCGGTTTTATATTTTCCAGATCCACCGCCATCACCTGGCCCAGATCGCGGCTCAAAGACTCCATTATCCGCCCGACTTTTGGTGGAAGGCCCCCGGCCCCGGCAGTGGCGACGACTCTAGAAAGAGCCTCGCCCATAGGCGCTTTTACTGGTAAAAGAAGACGCATCAGGGCGTTGGTTTTCAGGGCGCTGGCCGACTCGCCTTTTAGCAGGCTTAACGTGATGCGCGGATCAACATTGTCTATTCTGCCGAGAATCTTCTGGCCTTCGAGAAGTTTCGTGTCGGTCACAGCCACAAGCTCTACACCAGACAGACGAACCAGCGCCTGGTTACCCGAAAGGATTTTTACCACCCTCCCTTCCACAATTTCGTTTTTTTTAAACAGGGCCTCGCTCCGGGGCGATCCAAGCAGTTCGATAGCCGCCTTGAATATGTTGGGGGGAGGAGCTTTTCCGGTCCACATGGCTAGGTGGACATATTTCTAATCAGGCTTATCTCGTGAGCGGGCAGTCCAACCCTTTTTCCGATCTCACCATCGCTAAACCCCTTTTTAATCAGCTTGGCCGCGTTTTCATAGGCGTCGTGTCCAGGTTTTTCCCCGGTTTGTTTATTGAGCGGCGCTGATGATTTAAACGTTCCGGTTTCCTGCTTTAACCCGTTCTCAATTCTTTGCGCCGCCTTTTCAGCCCTCATAACAAGCTTGGCCAGCTCGTCCATAAGCGATTCCAACTGCTCCACATCGGCCCGGTCTTTGCTGTTTATTGTATCCTCCGGGTTTTGCGCGGCTATAGACGGCGAATTATCCTTGAGAATGTAAACAATGACAATTGCGAACAAAACTATGTCAATGGCCAGTTGAAACAGCGTCCAGCTATCCATATCGGTTTATTATTCCGTTTTTTCTTCAGGCAGGATTTTCGATAAGCTCGAAAACATATGACAAGCCAATTGGCGCAAGTGGCGCAAGAAAGTTAAATCGTTTAATCCGCCGGGCCTTATATATCAGACCACGACATTAATAAGACCGCCTTGATCCGATTCGGACGGCGGCGCGGCCCCCTCCTCCTCTTCGTCTTCTTCTGGATGTCCTTGCGGGAGCTTGCGGGCGTAATGCTTCCGCTTGCGCTGATCCTCATCACGGATTTTGGCGTCCTCGGTCTCTTTTATCTCTTGAGTCTGATCGCTCTGGCGCTCGACAATTTTCTGCATCTCCTTGTCGAACCCTTTGGCCAGCTCAGAAGCCTGCGACTGCTGGGCCATCTGGGCTTTCTCAACCGTGCTAGAAAGTTGCAAAACCTGCTGCATGCCGATAGCTTGAACCATTTTGCGTCTCTTTTCGCCAGCGTTAGCTCTTATATCTAACTAACATTATAACAATTTATTACGGGTCGTCAACTTTAGCGGCCAAGTTCCGAGCCCCTTTATGGTGGTCTCCTGACCGCAAAATAATCAGCTGTAAAATTAGTCTTGCAAACTCCTTACCAATAATATCGGTTAAACAGCGCTCAAACTAAAATAAAATAACAGGTTATAGCTACACCTCTGGTCATGGCTTATTGAAAAGAAAACCGGACTGTGCGAACATTAGGATCTAATTAGGTAAGTTGTAGCCGGGCCATCTGTCGTGGGGTGTAGGTTTTTCGGCCCGCTTGGTTTGCGGTATTCCAGATGGGGGACTTATGAAAACATACGCGCCTGATAAAATACGCAACGTCGGGCTGGCCGCTCACAGCGGCGCCGGTAAAACGTCTCTGGCCGAAGCGATGCTTTACGACTCAAAAGCCATAAACCGCCTCGGATCGGTAATCGATGGAACAACCGTGATGGATCACGATCCAGAGGAGATCAAGCGCGCCATTTCGATTTCATCATCAATCGCATCTTGCGAATGGAACAACCACAAGATAAATATCATAGACACTCCCGGAGACCAGAACTTCGTCCCGGACGCCCTTTCGAGCATACGGGTGATGGATTCAGTTATCATTATTGTTCCTGCCGAAGACGGGGTTCAAGCACAGACGGAAAAAGTATGGAACTGGGCGGAAGAAGCGGGAATCGCTCGTGTGCTTTTCATTAACAAGATGGATTCCGAGCGGGCGTCTTATGATAATTCGTTTAAGGAGATACAGGACGTTTTCAAACATAAAACCTTGAAATTCACTTTGCCTATCGGCCAGGGGAGCGATTTTCGCGGTGTTGTGGATCTTCTGCATATGAAAGCCTACATTTACGCAAAAGAGGGCGAAGGACGGTTCACCACCGAAGATGTGCCGGAGGATATGCGTGAAGTCGCAAAAAAGGAGCGGCAGGAGATGATCGAGTCTGTCGCGGAAACCGATGAGAAGCTTCTCGACAAATTCATGGAAGCAGGAGAACTCGAAGATCAAGACCTCCATGCAGGATTACGGCGGGCGATCTGCGCGGGAGAGGTTGTTCCTGTGCTTTGCGGATCGGCGGCTCTCAATATCGTCGTCCGAAAAACCCTCGACCTGATTGTCAATTTTTTACCTTCTCCGCTTGAAGTGGCGCCTCGGCCCGCCAGGGACGATAAGGGAAAAAGCGTCGAAGTAAAACCGGATCCAAACGGCCCGGGGGTTGCCCTGATTTTTAAAACGATAGCCGATCCTTTCGCCGGAAAGCTTAGCCTTCTTCGCGTCTTTTCCGGCTCGTTTGATTCTGACAGCAACGCATATAACGCCACAAAAGATGAAAAAGAGCATCTCGGATCGTTGCTTGCGCTTCACGGGAAAAAACAGACTCCCATTTCCAAAGGAGTGTTCGGCGATATCATGGCCGTGGCCAAGCTCAAATCGACGGTAACGGGCGACACTTTGTGTGCTGGAAAGACAAAACTTGTTTTCGACGGCGTAGAGATGCCCCAGCCGGTGATCTCTTTTGCGATCGCTCCAAAATCAAAAGGTGATGAAGAGAAGATTTCATCCGGTCTGGCGCGCCAGATGGAAGAAGACCCGACGTTACGGGTTGTTCTCGATAAACAGACCAAAGAGCGCATCGTCTCTGGAATGGGGCAGGTTCATATCGAAGTGGTTATAAGCAAGCTTAAAGAAAAGTTTGGCGTGGAGGTGGATATCAAACCACCACAGATCGCATATCAGGAAACCATCAGAGGCAAATCGAAGGGACACGGCAGACATAAAAAGCAGAGCGGAGGCCACGGACAGTTCGCCGATTGCCACATAGAGTTAGAGCCGACGGCGGACTCGAAAGAGTTTGAATTTGTAAACGCCATAGTGGGCGGGGCGATCCCCAGGCAATATATACCTGGGGTGGAAAAAGGTGTGCTCGAAGCGATGGGTGACGGGGTGCTGGCCGGATACCCGGTCACCAGCTGTAAGGTGAAACTTGTCGATGGGAAGTTCCACGATGTGGACTCATCGGAGCTGGCGTTTAAAATCGCGGGACGGATGGCGTTTAGAGAGGCTTTTATGGCGGCTAAGCCTGTTCTTCTTGAGCCGATGGTCGAAATTGAGATAGAAGCCCCGGAAGAATGCGTCGGCGATGTAATGGGAGACCTGAACCAGAGGCGAGGCAGGGTGCAGGGGGTGGACACCGCCGGAGGAGGGCAGAAAATAAAAGCTATCGCGCCTATGGCCGAGACCATGACATACGCTCCCGACCTTCGCTCCATAACCGGAGGGCGCGGGCAGTTTACTATGCATTTTCACTCCTATGAGGAAGTTCCGGCGCAATTATCCGCAAAGATAGTGGAAGCGGCTAAAAAATCGAAAGAGGATAGTAAATAGGCTAACAGCCGCCCGATGCCAAGGCTCAATCTTCTTAAGGAAATAAAAAGCGTCCGCAATGCGGTTTTGCCGAACACCCCTGTTCCAGGTCAGGGCGGCTCGAAATTTTCCAAACTCTGGTTAGGTTTCGTATTTATCGCAGTTGTCGCGGCTGGTTTTGCGAGCCTGACAGCTCTTGGAATCGTAAGCGTATCCTACTCTCCAGGCCGCACTCCGCCTGTTATCATCGATTTCACCGGCGGAAATAACCATCAAGGTATGGCTCTGAGTCGAGATAGCTCCAATAGTAAAACATCAAAAGATCGATCCCTACCTGTCGCCGATTCGAGCGAGCCTGCGCCTGATGAGACAGCTCAGGAGAAAAGTTTGAAAACCTCGAAATCCGCCGCTATAAAAAAACAAGACGATACTTCGACTTCTCAAAAAATAGTGGCGGGCGCCATGGAAAAAGAGCCATCCGCGCCGGCCACCGATTCGAGCGAGCCTGCGCCCGGCGAGACCGGGGGAGGGGATAGCTCAAGCGGGGCTGTGACGGCTCTGATTTCCCGGCCTGTCGCCGAAAAAGCGGCCAGGGTAAGAGAACCTGAATCGACAGATGTATGGTATATTCGGTTCGCCCTTTGCGTTATGAAAAAAAGTTGTGAACAGGTACTGGCAGGGCTTAAAGGAAAAGGGGTAAAAGCTTATATTGTAAATAGTATGGCGTCTTTGACAACGCACAGGATAACCGCCGGGCCGTGGCCGACCGGAGCCCAGGCGCGCCAGGCCATGGAGAAACTTGAAAAGAGAGGGTATAAAAGCTCTATTTTCACCTCCGGCGAAAGTTATTTTTTTTCTACAGAGCCGTTGGCCTCGCAGGCTGTGGCGGAAAAACAGTGCGGTATCATAAAAACGTCGGGGAGCGGGTGCAGGACTTCATCCAAAAAAGAGGCCCGAAATGTTTACAAAGTATATGAAGGAGCGTTTGAAAACAAACGTGGCGCGGTTAAAAAGCGGACGGCCTACACGAAGCGTGGAATCGACTGTATTGTAGAGAGCGACTGAGACGATCATGGATAAAGAAAAAACCGGCGAGATGATGGGACTGCCCGGTGTGAAAATACCGGAAAAAATGTTTTATAAAATCCGCGATGTCGCGAAGATCGTGGGGGTAAAAGCGCATGTGTTGCGTTACTGGGAGTCGGAGTTTTCCACGCTGTCCCCGAAAAAAAACAGGAGCGGCCAGCGAACATACACACGCAAGGATATCGATATCGCCCTTGAGATAAAACGCCTGCTACACGAAGAGCGTTTTTCCATCGCAGGAGCGAAGCAGTATCTCAAAAAGAAAAAAGGCGTAAGGCCCGAAGAGGACATTATAGCGGGCATGCGAAAAGACCTGCGCGAACTTCAGGAGATGCTCGAAGGGGACGTTTAGCCTGGTCTTTGTGGCGTAATTTTTTAAATCCCGTATTAGATTGAAAAATACGCCACACGCGGATAAAATGGGCTGGAATTATTTCATAACTGGCGCTGTCCCTCAATTAAGCTTTGGGTAAATAAATTCAAGCCGTGAAATTCACTTTGCGTAAATATGCCGGAGCTTTATGCGGCGTTGGAGCGATCTTTTTCTTAACGGCGCCGCTTTTTGCCGTAAAAGAGGCAGTGGCCTTCTCGTTGGGGCAGATTCGTGTCACCGGCGCGCCCGACAAGGAATTTAAGGTGGAGATTCCGGTGCGCGTTGACGGCAAGCCAGGACTGAAGGTAAGCCTTGGCGATGCGGCCGATTATAAAAAGATAGGAGCGCCTCGTCCCTCTTTTCTTGATAGTCTTATCTTAGAAGTGGCGCCGCATCCGGTCGCAAAAGACCAGAGCGTCTTATATATCACAAGCGTAAAACCTCTGCTTTTGCCTTCATTCAACCTTGTGGTAAAAGCCAGCCTGGGGGGAGGAACAATCCTCAAGAACTACTTTCTGGCCCTCGATTTTCAGAAAAATCTCAACCTCGACCTGCCGGTCACATCTGAAGAGCGCTCTGAAATGGAAAAAATCGCCAGGGAGCTTAGGAAATTAAGGCCTGGGGAGAAAATAAAAGAGCCAGAGCCGGAGCCGGAGCCGAACGAGCTAGACGAAGTGGCGATGATCGAGAAAATTAAAAAACAAGAACAAGAGGCGCAACTTGAGGAAGACCGGATAGAGTCTGAAGGCATATCCAAACCGGCTCCCGCCGCCACCGGTAATAAGGTCAGGCCGGTGAAAATCTCCCCTTTAAAACCGGCTACTCGCAAGCTTGAGCCGGAACAGGCCGAGGCAGACGAGGTTGCGATGATTGAGAAGATTAAAAAGCAAGAACAAGAGGCACAGCTTGAGGAAAGCCGGATACGGCCGGAAACCGGAGCCGTACCGGAGCCGAAGAAATCTATAATCGAGCCATCTGCGAAGCGTCCTCCGATAATGCAAGGGCAGGTTGTGGGGGTATCCGCTGATCCGGGGGCTAATGTTTACGAGGTGAAAAAAGGCGACACTCTTTATAAAATCGTAAGAAAGCTTGGGGTGTCGAGTAGAGATTATGATCGTGTTGTTGTGGCTTTGTGGCGCGACAATTCGAGGCATTTCATAAAAGGAAATATTCACGGGCTCTACAGCGGCAGACAGCTCGATTTTTCCCACGTTAACGAGACGGCTTTAAATATATCCAGGGCAGAGGCCAAAAAAATCATAGAGGATCAGTGGCCCTTGTGGCAGAGCCGGGCGGTGGCCGATTTAGCTAAAGCGGTGGAAACAAGCAAGCCGCTGATCGGCATTAAGGCGCCTGCGGTGAAACTGCCGTTTAAAAGCGAAATACTCTCGGCGCTAACCGGGTGGAGGGAAAGTTTCGAAAAAGGGGATATGGCCGCTCACATGAAATATTACTCTGATAATTATGAAAACGGCGAGGTAACCAAGCGGGATTTGAGGGACGTCAAATATAAACAAGGTTTCGGCGAAAGTAAAATCGACGTGAAACTCGACGATGTTAAAATGATTGAAAACGACGGCGTGATCGAAGTTGTTTTACCGGCCCTGAAAGGTTCTGACAAAAACATGGCGAGGATTCCGGGCAAGCTTTACTTCGCCATTGAAAATGGGCGGTATCGGATTGTGAAAGAGACAGGAGGCGGCGAGCCTTCGCTGGTTTCGGATGGAAAGAAGGCGCGTCATCCCTTTATTTTGCATATAGCGTCCTTCAAGAAACAAGAGCCGGCCCAAAAGCTTGTTGAGCTATTGCGCCAAAAAGGCTATAACGCTTTTGAGGTGTTAAGTTTCGTCCCTGGAAAAGGTAGCTGGTACAGAGTCGCTGTTGACCGGTTCGCGTCCGTATCCGAGGCGGATATGTTTTCCAATACCTTTAAGAAAAACGGGCTTTCCCGTTATGCGCGTACCCTTAAGCTTCCTTACGCTATTCGGATCGGCGATATTGTCAGTTCCGAAAAGGTGGAAGCGAAAATTGAGGAGTATTTGCGAAAGGGTTTTTCGACTTACAATGTCAAGGAGGGGTTAAATGGCAAAGCGTCAATCTTTCTGGGAGCGTTCGATTCTGAGAAAAGCGCGACCAGGGCGCTGGCGCTTCTTGGGGAGTTAAAAGACTTGTCAAGCGTGGTAAGTCCGTAACAACCCGGATTTTGCGAATACCGATCATGACCGAGATAATCATTCGAATAGAAGGAATGGAGTGCGGACATTGCGCCAAAGAAGTATCCGAAGCGTTGTCAGCGATCAACGGCGCGCGGAAAATCCGCATAAGCCTTGAAAAAGCGTTTGCGAGAGTAGTTTTTGACGAATCTGTCACAGGCGCGGACCAGATGATTGGCGCACTCGGCGCCATCGGTTTTAAAGCGGTTTTATCTGACTCATAACAATGGCTTAAAAATGGTTTACAAATTATGGCGGTAATAGCGCCTTTTAAAGGTGTAATATACAAACGC
>DRJW01000377.1 GCA_011052055.1 Nitrospirota bacterium | reverse complement strand
CCGCGCATAAGGGGCTCGCCACCGGTTAAAATAAGAACGGCGCCTGCGTTCAACCCGGCGATCTGGGAGGCGATCTCAAAAGCTTTGGCAGTGGATATCTCCCCCGGCCCGCCGCTTTGCCGCCCGTTGGCGTCGATATAACAGTGACGGCAATTCAGATTGCACCGGGAGGTGATATTCCATGAAACGGCGTATGGAACGAACATTTTCTTTGCTTTTTGAGCCTGTATAAATAAGGGCCGCCACTATCGCCCGGCTTTACATTCCCATTTTCGAGCGGGCGTCGATCATCATCTGGGCCGTTATCCTGCTAAGCCCCTGTTTTCTGGCGTTAGCGTCCATATGCCCCCGTATCATGTTCTGCACGAAACCGGGAGCTCTTTTTAACAGCTCTACCGCATCATCATCCCACTCAATTTTCTCCTCGTCCGGAAAATCAAGCTCATCCGGCTTTTCGCGCCTGCTGACAAGCATCACATTGCATTGAGCGGCTCTTAGCAGGTTTTCAGAGTTCGACCCTATATCAAGCTCTCCATCTGCGCTGTGGACACCGACTTTGCCGAGAATCAGGAGAGAAATTTCTTTTTGCCCGATCCATTTCAATATTTCGTCATACGGTTTGCCGGAAAGGATTTCGCTATCGACTTTCACACCTTCTCTTTTCGCCATCGATTTGGCGACTTCGAGATGGTCGCTGTATATTTTCTCAAGACCAGAGTCGATTATCTCTTCATGGAGCTTTTCCTGCTCTTCAAACTTGAATATCTTACCAGCCTCTTCAGATAACACTTTTGCGATACTGTCGAACGCTTTGTAATGAAAATCAGGGTCGAAAACCGTAAGAGCGGTCACTTTGCATCCGAGACGCTTGTTCATAACGAGGGCGGCTTTCATCGCGGCGAAAGACTGCTCGCTTCCGTCGATGCACACCACTACATGACCGTTTTTTAAGGCAAGCGGTTTTTTCATTATAAGAGTATCCACATCTATTCTGCGGGTGACCCTTTCGCAGACCGATCCGAGTTGCGAGGAGGGGACTTCGCCCAGCCCCCTGGCGCCCATAGCGACCAGATCATACCTGGTGTCACGGATATCTTTTACAAGCTCGGCGTAGTTCCGGCCTTCCATCGTCTTACGGCTGTGTGAAACACCTTTTTCATCACATTTGGCGTCGAAAACGTCGAGATAGGAATCTGAAATGATCTTGAGCCCCTTCTCTATAAGATCACTGTGGATTTCCCTCTGCTCCTCAAGCTTGGCCGGCTCCTGATACTCCGCAGGCAGTCCCGGCTCCATCTGGACAAACCGGTCTTCATGGAGCTTTGCGGCGTAAACATGGGCGCCAATCAATTTCGATCCAAAACTGGAGGCGAAATCGAGCGAACGGTCAAGCGCCAGCAGAGAATAGTTCGAGTTATCAAGCAGTACAAGGATATTTTGAAACATATCACCCCTTTAAATTCTCATTGATTAATATTCTACTACATAGAGTAAACAATATACCAGTGTGCTTGTAACGAGCAGACCGGCGAATAACCCGATACAGATCGCGCCAAGAACCCTGTGGCGCTTTTCAGATTCGGGAAGAGTTTTCTGGATCAGCGCGACCATGACCGCAGGTATAAAATAGCCGAGGGCAAGAAACATTATCCTGTATCCCCAGCCGAATTGATGAACAAAAAATAACCACCAGGCCAGAAAGGCCAGCCAGACAAGACTCAACGCCCATAGCGTAATTGATGGCCGTAAACGAGCGTTTTTAAGCGTCATTTCGCCCTTGTTTTTAACGGCTGTCTTAAACCCGTTTGCTATCATGTAGACCGCCAATGATATAGAAAAAGTCACAAACATAAAATGAGCCATCAAGGCAGGACGGAAAACCTTTTGGTACACCCAGTCCGGGCCGGAGAAAACAATCTCGTCGGCCATGCTCGACACTCCCAACCTCCTGATTTTATAATAATAAATAAAATAGAGAAACATCGTGCTCATGGATACGAGAATCATTCTGTGATGCTTAAGTCCCTTATGTTTTTTGGCGAACACACCTGAAATCAAAAATAAAAGAGTAAAAACCACCGCGAACAGATAACTTACATCCGATCCCAATGTCGATCTGGACGAAAGAAACCCTGGATTGTTCATAACTTCAAGCACAATTAAACTCCGCTGTCATCATTATGGATCGCTGTCATCGCCGCGCTACAGGCATGCAAACTTTGGGAGCGGCGGAGAAAAATATCAACGCCATCCCGATACCGGGCAAAGCAAAGCAAGACCATAACAGCTTGTCAAAGTTTCACATGTTGCGTCAACATATTAATCTGGCGAGCCGGGGATTATAGATTTTCTTGGTGCATAACAAAGCTTTGTACTGCATAATGACCTGACTTGTTGGGCGAAATATGGGACTATAAAGCGTTTTTTTACCTTTTCTTTGTCGCGCAACAAGCCGTTTTTGGCGCTGTTTTCCAGGAAGCGCCGCCCGGTTAAGACAAAAGCGCCGCCCGGTTAAGACAAAATAAAAAAATATGAGCGTTGTCGACAAGATTTCCGAATATTTGCCCTTCCTGGGAAAAGAGTTCATCCGCCCTGTAAATTACGCGACCGCTTTTGCTATCGGCGCCATTATTAATATCGGCATGGGCTATGGTATTTCTCATCATTTATTGCCATATATTGTGCCTGTCATTATTCAGGCTTTTTCAAAAGCGTCGATCAATTTCAAGCACCGGGATATGGATATGTTGCTTGGCCTGCCCGCCGAAAGGATGGACCCGGCGTTCGTGATGGACAAAAACGGGCATATCGCCACATCGCTCGGACAGACATACGATTTTTTTAAAAGCAATAATATATCCGCTTTTCATCACCTGTTTGGCGAACAAGACACGAAGGAGGTATTGGAGCTATGTGGAAGGCATGACCAAAAGTCGAGCGCCAACATCTTTGAGCTCTATTCACAGCTTGCCAATAAATGGTATCAGGTGAAGATAAAGTTTGATCGAAAAACCGGTTACATACTTGTATGGCTCGAAAACATAACACAGCAAAAAGATTTCGAGCACAGGCTCTCCATCACACGAATGTTCAGTAGTGAATTAATAACATCGATAAAAGAGATATCAAAAGCAAACGATATATATGACAAGTTGGCCAATTTGTTTCTGCAGGAGGGTTATGAAGGCGTTTTTATCGCAAGGGAAAACGAATCTGGTGACTTCACGGGCCACGTCCTGAAAATCAAAAACGGAGGGCTTTCAAAATCTGATCCGATAGAGATAGAGCATAACTCCATGGCCCCGGTATTGGCGTCGAGAAAATCTAAACGTGTGGTGTCGGAAACCAGAGACAAATTCGAAACGCAAAAGGCGTTCGACAAAGCCCATCCGTTCCATGCGAAGGTCAGAGAATTTCTCGGTTTTGAGATCAAAAACTTCATTAACTACCATGAAGGCGAGGTATCGATCATCGCGTTTAACAAGGCAAACGAAATAGGCAGATATGATCTGACCGTTATGGAGACAACGGTAAACACAGCCCGCTCGGCGACGTATCTGATTGATATGTCCATATCGAACGAGGAAAGATTTCTTCAGATCATTACCGGGCTGGCCGCCGCGTCTGAGTATAGTGATGAGTTAACAGGTAAACATATCTTGAGAGTGAATGAATACGCCTCTCTACTCGCCAGGAGCCTTGGCTGTGATGATGAGTTCTCGGAGACCATAGGCCAGGTGGCGGCGTTGCACGATATTGGTAAAGTGGCGATTCCTGAGATCATCAAGCTCAAGAGAAAACTGACCGATTCTGAAATAAAGAAAATGCAAATGCACCCCGTTTATGGCGCCAAGATAGTCGAGCAGATGACTTCACAGGCTACGCATACCGATTTCCGCCTTATGATGGCGAGAAATATTTCCTTGAACCATCATCAGCAGTGGAATGGGAAAGGTTACCCCGGACTTGTAAATAATAGGGGCGGGATGGTGGGGTTAGATAGCGAGAACCCGGAGTATTATTCCAAATTCAGGCCCTTAAAGGAGGGCGAGATACCGATGGAAGCCTTGATTGTCTCGCTCGCGGACAAGTACGACGCTCTTCGAAGCGCGCGGCAATACAAACCTGCGTTCTCCCACGAGAAAACAACTGATATCTTGACGAAAGACGATAGAACCGGAGCCAGTGGAGAGGATGTCTTCGGGCCGGAGATTTTTGCCCTTTACATAGATATTCAAGGAAAATTTGAAGAAATTTTCACCGGAATGCAGGACTCTTGACGCGCCCCGATAGACAAGTAGCCGCGCCTGTCATCCGGCCAAAGAGTTTAACGCATGTTTGAGGATATCCTCCAATGCGCCATCAGGAAGACGCGCATAAGCTGTTTCTACCGCTTTTTGTGAATCCGATTTTTTGTATCCCAAAGATATGAGCGCAGACACAGCGTCATCATGCATGCCTGGCCTGCCTCTACCTTCTCCTTCTTCGCGCAATCCGGCCATAAGGTCGGCCAGTTTATCGGAAAGCTCCAGAATAAGGCGCTCCGCTGTTTTTTTCCCTATTCCAGGCACGCTGGAAAGTTTCGCGATATCCTTGTTGTTTACAGCGTCTAAAAGCTCGCCTGCCGCCATGCCGGACAGGATAGTGATGGCAAGTTTGGGCCCTACTTTGTTTACGCCGATAAGCCGGTTGAAAATCTCCTTTTCACCGTCCGTCGCAAAACCGAATAACTGAAAGGCGTCTTCTTTTACATATGTGTGGATAAAAAGCGAAACGGCCGCGCCTTCTTCTCCCAGAGAATAAAATGTAGGAAGCGACACACGAACCAGATACCCCACGCCTCCGGTTTCGATCACAACCGAAGTAGGCTTTTTATTTATAATCGTGCCCGACAGCCAGGCTATCATTGTGTCATTTTGCCAAGAAGAGGGATATGGTTTGCGTGGGTGATGGCGGTGGCAAGAGCGTCCGAAGCGTCGAGGGGCGCAGGATCCTCTTTTAACGATAGTATGTTTTTCACCATGACTTTGACCTGGTTTTTATCCGCCCTGCCGTAGCCGACTACGGCCTGCTTGATTAACAGGGGCGAGTACTCGTGCACCGGCAGGCCGGCTTCTGCGGCCACCAGCATTATCGCCCCTCTGGCCATCCCCAGTTTCAGCGCGCTCTGCGCGTTTTTGGCGAAGAAACTTTCTTCCAGCGCCATGCAATCGGGATCATGCTCGTCTATCAACGCTCTCAAACCATCGGCGATCTGTTTTAAGCGACTGGCTATCGGCGCCCCGCTACTGGTTTTAATGGCGCCCCAGCAAAGGCTTGAATACCGCGAGCCGGAACTTGATATTATTCCGTATCCGGTCACCCTGGTTCCCGGATCGACGCCGATAATTTTCACTTTGTCAGATGTCCAGTTTTTCCATAATGTCGTCTGGTATATCGAAGTTGGCGTAGACTTTCTGCACGTCGTCCTGGTCGTCTAGCGCGTCCATAAGTTTGAGCATCTTTTTGGCGTCCCCCTCGTCGAGCTTAACTGTCGATTGGGGTATCATCGATATTTCCGCCGATTCAATTTTCAAGTTTTTCGCCGTTATCGCGTCCCTTACAAGCTCAAGCTTACCTGTCGGCGTTTTTATCTCGTAAATGCCGTCAGACATGTTTATATCATCCGCTCCGGCGTCTAACACGATTTCCATCAGCTCATCCTCTTCGACAGCTTCCGCCAGTACCGTTATCAGCCCTTTTTTATCGAACATCCAGCTTACACATCCGTTTTCGCCGACAGAGCCCCCGGCCTTTGTGAAAATTGATCGTATTTCGGCGACCGTGCGGTTCTTGTTATCGGTCAGAACGTCTACCATTACGGCGACTCCTCCCATGCCATACCCCTCATACGAAATTTCATCGTAGGTGACGCCTGGCAGTTCGCCGGTTCCTTTTTTTATCGCGCGCTCTATATTATCGTTTGGCATGTTCACCGATTTGGCGTTGGCGACAGCCGTTCGAAGACGAGGGTTGGCGGTCGGGTCGCCGCCGCCGTCACGAGCGGATACGGTAATTTCTTTTATCAACTTGGTGAACGCTTTGCCCCGTTTGGCGTCTGTGGCGGCCTTTTTATGCTTGATGGTCGACCATTTGGAATGTCCTGACATCTACAACTTTCCCTTTATTATTGTTTGGGAGCCTCTAATAATCCATTTCCGCTACAATGTAGTTATTACTACGCTTGCGGCTATTTTGTCTCGCAGTCTCGCCTGACGACTTTTCGCTCGATTTCGCTACGAAAGCGCTTTT
>DRJW01000376.1 GCA_011052055.1 Nitrospirota bacterium | reverse complement strand
TTGTTTAACGTGTTGGGTTACTTGCTATCTCGCCATGTGCTTTTAGTTGTCATCTTTTACGCTAAGATCGTGTTTCGTTAAAAGCTCTTTTTCATGTTTGTTGAAAAACTCCATCGCTTCTGTAACAACATCGAGCGCTTCGTCCTGGTTCATGAAGTCTTTCACGATCACTTCTTTGTTCTCTAGCGTCTTGTATTCCTGGAAAAACTTTTTTAACTCGTCGCGCTGATATGCCGGTAGCTGTGTGATATTGAACATCTCGATGTAGGCCGGATCGCCCGATGCGACGGCTACGATTTTGTCGTCGAGCTCTCCCTGGTCGGTCATTCGCATGGCGCCGATCACCCGCGCTTCGACTATGGTTCCCGACGGGATTGTCTCCGAGCAGAGAACGAAAATATCGAGCGGATCCTTGTCATCGCAATAGGTGCGGGGGATAAACCCGTAGCTGTGCGGGTAGTGGACGGCGCCGTGGAGCACCCGGTCGACTTTCAAATATCCAGTCTGCTTGTCGAGCTCAAGCTTTAATCTGGAGTTTCTCTCTATCTCGATAAACGCCTGCACATATGTCGGCGTTCTGTCCCCAGGGTCGATATCGAACCAGGGATGTCTTTTATTAATTTTGTCGTTCATATTTTGTAACCGGATAGTATGTCAGGAAAACGAGGCCGTCAAGCCAGATTGGCGCTCTGATACGTTTTTAAAGAATAATGGCGTGATATAATGAGCGATTCAGGTCTTTACAGGATTTTTCGTGATTATTGGAATACCCAAAGAGGTAAAAGAGGACGAGTACCGGGTCGCTCTTGTTCCGGCCGGCGCAAGACAGCTTACATTGGCCGGTCATGGTGTCGTTGTAGAGCGGGGCGCGGGGTTGGGCTCTGGTATTTCCGACGCGGAATACGAAGCCGAGGGGGCCACAATTGTCGATAGCGCCGAGGAGGCCTGGGCTTCGGGCATTGTCGCAAAGGTCAAAGAGCCGATAGAGCCTGAATATAAATTCCTTCGTGAAGGGTTAATCTTATACACATTTTTGCATCTTGCCGCTGTTAAAAGCCTCGCGCAAAAACTTATCGAATCAGAAACATACGCAGTAGGTTACGAAACCTACCAGGACGAGACCGGGGCTTTGCTCATGCTTATTCCCATGAGCGAGGTGGCGGGCCGGATGTCGGTGCAGGCGGGCGCCAAATATCTTGAAAAAGAGCATGGCGGACGCGGAGCCTTGCTGGGTGGAGTGCCTGGCGTGGAGCCTGGCAAGGTGGTTATATTAGGCGGCGGCGTGGTCGGCTACAATGCGGCGAAGATCGCCGTGGGCCTTGGCGCCAGAACGCTCGTGGTGGATGTGAGCCTGCCGCGCCTGCGCTATTTCGACGAGATATTCATGGGCAGGGTGGAGACTCTTTATTCCAACCCGCATACTGTTTTTTCATCTGTTTCCGAGGCCGATCTGGTGATCGGGTCGGTTCTCATCGCCGGAGCCAAAGCCCCGTGGCTTGTGACCCGTGGAATGTTAAAGGATATGCGTCCCGGATCGGTCATCGTTGACGTATCGGTGGATCAGGGAGGGTGCGTGGAGACGAGCAGGCCAACCAGCCATTCCGATCCCACGTTCGCTATCGATTCTGTTACCCATTATTGCGTATCGAACATGCCGGGCGCGGTGCCGAGGACTTCCACTTTCGCCCTTACCAACGCCACGTTTCCCGGTCTTATGGAGCTGGCGGAAAAAGGCATTGCCAAAACCATGAAGGAAAACTATGCTATGCGCAAAGGGTTGAACGTGGCGGATGGGTATATTACGCATCCTATGGTGGCTGAATCATTGGAATTACCTTGCAAATTTCCGAAAAGATGGAGCTGAAAAAACTAGGCAGATTCGAGATCATAAAAGAGATCGGCGCCGGAGGAATGGGGATCGTCTATAAAGGCCTTGATCCCAAGATCAATCGTTCCGTAGCGCTCAAAGTGATCCGGTCCGGCCTTGGCTCCGACAAAGGCGCCGACCAGAAACAGGCGTTGGACAGGTTTTACATCGAAGCCCAGTCGGCGGGGCGGTTGTCCCACCATAATATTGTCACTATCTATGATGTAGGCGAAGAGTCTACAAACGATGGCGACATCGTTTACATAGCGATGGAATATATCGCCGGCAAAGGCCTCGATCACCATATCCAGAATGATACCTTTTCCTCGCTCAAAGATAAAATCAGGATAATCAGACAAGTGGCTGTGGGGCTCGATTACGCCCACAAGCGCGATATCGTTCACAGGGATGTTAAACCGGCGAATATTATTCTCACACAAGAACTGGAGCCGAAACTTATGGATTTCGGCCTGGCCCGGTTCTCCGATTCGTCCCTTACCATGTCAGGCGCTATCCTCGGCACTCCCAACTACATGGCGCCAGAGCAGGTGCAGGGGAAAAAAGTGGACGCCAGATCCGATTTTTTCGCTCTTACCGTTATTTTCTACGAGATGCTGACCAATGAAAAGCCGTTTGCCGGAGACACCATAACCACAGTAATTTACCGGGTGGTTAACGAAGATCCGATTCTTCCATGCAAGCTTAATCCGGATCTGCCGCGATCCGTCGATCAGATGATCGAAAAAGGCCTGTCCAAGTCGAGAGAGAACAGGTTCCAGAGCGGAGCCGAATATATTGAAGCGCTTGACTCGTTGCTCGCCGATCCAGGAAAGCCGCTCACTTTCAGCTCTGGCGCCACAGAGGCCAGAGGCTCCAGCTCGACCGTGGTTTTGGGTAAAGACGAAGCCGCTATCGCGATAAATGCGGGAGCGGTAAAAGCCGGGCCTGATAAAAGAATTCTGGCGGGAGCGGGGGCCCTGGTTGTTGCGGTTTTAGGCCTGCTGTTGTTTTTTCTTGCCGGAGGGGATCGCAAGCCTCAGGTAGAAAAAGCTATGGAGAAACCTCAGGTAGCGGCCAAAGTGGAGCAACCGGAAAAAAATATCGAACCAGAAAAAAACTTCGCTCCGGAACAAAATAAAGTAAAACAAATAAAGCCCGCCACTACCGGTAAACCGGCAAAGCCTCCAAAAAATAAAGCGGCGAAGAAGCCCGCCGCGCCCGCTAAAAAAAAGGAGCGCGCCAAAATCGCCAAATCCGTCGCGCCAAAACATGAAAAAGTGGCGGCGCCATCCAATAAGAAAGGTCTCCTTACCGTCGTCTCCGATCCGAGCGGAGCCGAAGTTTTCGTTGGGAGTGAATTTATCGGCCTTACTCCTGTAAACAATCTTAAATTCAGGCAGGGCGGGCATAACTTGAAAATCATCAAAAAAGGTTACCAGGCCTATACGCACAAGATCAGGCTTGGCGACAAGGACAAATTTTCGGTGTCTCTGGTGGAAGGGGAATCTGATGACAAGATCGCGTCAAAAGCCGCTCCCGGCGGCGCCAGCGGAGCCAGCGGAGCCAGCGGAGCGCTGGATGTTTTCGCTCCGCCGAAAAGCGTAATTTATATCGACGGAAAGGAATACAAAAAAGAGAGGGTCACCCTTTCAAACCTGTCGCCCGGCTCTCACATGGTCTATATCCAGATGAAAGGGCGAAAGCCTCATAACAAACGGATCACCATTACCAAAGGGAAGACCGAGACGATAGACGTTCGTTAATTTTACCGCTTTTACACAGATGCCAGAACTCACTATTTAACTTCCCCGATGATCCAGCGAAAACGTCCGCCTCTTGTAATCAATTATAAGAATAAAACTTGAAAGAAAGTTTCCCGCTCCCAGCAAAGGTATGTGAAGGTCTTCCTGATAGTTCACCATTATCTCGCCAGTGGAAAATTGCTGAACACCGCTTGCCGGATTTGACGGATGGTGATCGAAGATAATTGTTGTAGGATATGCGTAAACGTCAGCCATTTTTTGCGCCGTGATTACTTTATCGCGTCTTCCCTTTTTCCAAACATACCCAAGCTTTTTTGCTATATATGGAGGGAATGCGCATAAATCCGCGCCTGTATCGATTAACCCCTTTGTTTTAACTATTTTTCCGTTGGAGGGATTCTTGATTGTGATGTTAAGAAAAGGCCTGGCGAATGTCGCAAAAGATTCTTGGGTAAAGGGATGATTTTTAATAATCAGCACTGCATTTAATAAATATTCGCCGTCCCCTTTTCCGGCACATAGAAAACAACAGGATGCTCATAACCTTTGCTAACCGCCTCATCATATGTTTTTTCCGGGTCTTTGTTTGCCGCGATAACTTCACGTTGGTCAAAATCAGGTTGGGCTACATATTGACCGGTATATTCATCGCTTTTTACCAAAACATTTTTTTTCATGACACCCCCGTTTAAGTAGCTTATAAAGGAAACTCTCTAGGCATTAATCGTATGGTATGGAATTAACGTGTTAATTGGTCGAATCAGTGGGCAATAAAATCAGATACCATATAATTACGCAGTAACTATGCTAAAACTACATTAGTAACCTTCGAGTCTACATCAATAAACATATTTGTCAATATGAATATTACTAAAGTGGAGAACCTCTATCATATTTAGTAAAACAATCCGCATTAAACTATTGGCCACAAGGCACAGGGGCCAGCTTGCCCAGAAGAACCGGTTTTTTTGATCCGGTCAGTTTCGACAAATCGAGCGCCACTCCTTTTTCGGCGTAAAACGCCAGCAGGGCCATTAACGCAGGCTCCACAAGTTTGCAATCAATCCCAAGAGCGTCCGACGGCGCCACTTCGATCCTGCAGTGGGCTTTTATACGTTTGACCAGATAACCGTTTAGCGCCCCGCCGCCGCAAAGGACGATCCGCCCGGTTTTGCGCCCTCTTTTATTTAGTTTGCCGATTTCATCTGTGATGGTTTGAGCCGTAAGCTCGGTAAGGGTGGCCATAACATCACGGCTCGCTACTGCTTTGCCAGCCAGTCCAGCCCATTTTAAGAACGACTCGCCAAACGTCTCGCGTCCTGTCGATTTAGGCGGCCTGGCCCGAAAATAAGGATGTGAAAGCATCCGCTTTAAAAGTGTTTTGTCGATTGCTCCTTTCGAGGCGATACTTCCGTTACGGTCGAAATCACCCGCGCCCATTTTTCTTGCCCACATATCCATGACCATGCAACCTGGGCCTGTGTCGTAGGCTGTCAGTTTGTTTAACCTTGCCGCGCCTGCGGGGATATGCGTCACGTTTGCGATCCCGCCTATGTTAACCACGCCAACGCCTGTTTTTTGATCCATAAATAGCGGCAGATGTATGACCGGCGCCAGCGGCGCCCCCTGACCTCCCAGCGCAAGGTCGGCCGATCTGAAATCGAACCACGTTTTTATTCCGCTCCTCGCCGCAATCACCGAGCCATCGCCTATCTGCAGGCTTGCGCCAAGTTTGGGCAGGTGAAAGACCGTCTGCCCGTGCGAGCCGATATATTCCGGTTTTTTACCCTTTAACGCAGGAGACTTTAAAACTTTAAGCGCGGCCCTGGCGAAAACTTCGGCCACTTCCACATTGAGCCGACAGATTTGCTCACCCGGAGAGTTTATATCGTTTAGTGAAAGGATACGTTTTCGCAACCTTGCGCCATAAGCGGATTTCGCCGCCGCCAGAATTTTTATCCTGATCCGCCCGCCTTTATATGAAATATCGCAAACGGCGGCGTCAACGCCATCGATAGATGTTCCCGACATAAGGCCGAGCGCAAGGGGCAAGGCTCAGCCCATCCGTTTACGTTGTTCTAAAAACATGCCCCTCGCCTCCGATAACAGTTTTGCGTCGGTCAACAGGTCGTATGTTGTCATCGCCAGCGCCTTGGTCATCGCCAGCATGGCTCCGGCTCCTCTGGGCGAGACGACCGCTTTTAAAAAATCTCTGGAATGGTTTATATCGGTTTTTTTACCCACAGCGTATTCTGGATGAAGCGTAGGCGTCACCAGGCTCAGGGCGCCGATGTCGGAAGACCCTATCTCCTCGGTTTCGCCGAATCGATCCTCGGCGATATTGAGCGTCTTCATGTTCGCTCTAAAAGCGTTTCCAATCGGATAGCTTGGATAGAAGGGGTCGTATGTGTGGCCGATCTTCTTAATTTTCACTTTACACCCCACAGCCTTGGCCGCGCCACGGGCGCATTGAGCGACTTTTTTTATCAAAGCCTCAAAATATTTCCGATCCAGCGCGCGGACATAAAAGTCCATCACTACTTTTTCCGGGATGATGTTTGGCGCGTCTCCTCCGCGCGTGAATATCCCATGGATTCTGGCTTCGCCGTTTAACTGTTGCCGCATGGCCGAAATACCATTATAAAAAAGGACACCGGCGTCCAGGGCGTTAACGCCTTTATCTGGAAATGCGGCGGCGTGCGCGGCCTTTCCAAGAAATGTGAGTTGAAGATGCGATATGGCGTACATACGCGCCACGACTCTTGTTTTGTTACTCGGATGAGCCATGAGCGCCGCGTCCACTCCTTTGAAGCCGTTATTTTTTATCATTTTTATTTTTCCGCCTCCCCCTTCCTCGGCAGGCGTTCCTATGACAAGGAGCTCGCCAGGATGATCGCCCACAGCCCGTTTTATGGCTACAGCGGCTCCGAAGGCCGAAGCGGCTATCATGGAGTGACCGCAGGCGTGGCCGAGTTCGGGCAGGGCGTCGTATTCCGCTATCAGCGCGATTTTCGGCCTGGCGCGTTTTCCCCGGCTAACTGCCTTAAACGCAGTTTTAACACCTGCGAACGGAGCGGTGATCTCAAACGATTCGGCCCGCAATTCGCTCGTAATCAGCTTTACAGACTCCCGCTCTTTAAAGCAGGTCTCCGGGTTATCGAAGATCGATTTATTTAACGCTATGATACGCCCGGCCAGATCATCGACAGCCTTACAAATTTTTCTTTTTATAACAGAGTTTTTCAAAATTTTAAGAGGCTAAAGATTACGCAAAATTTTAAGATAACCAAGCTCAGCAGGAATATCCTCTTCCTCGCAATAGTTGTGCTCAGCGAGAATTTTAAGGTCATCAAGCGACCTTTTATCCCCTTTAAACAGAGCCGACTTTGCGTTCATATCAGCCAGCAGACCCCCCGCTTCTATCAGCTCAAGCACCGACCGGCAGTTGAAATCTTTACCGCCTACAGACATGAATACATCGGTTCCATGCTCCTGCACAATGAGACTTACGTAAGTGGAGGGGCGGGCGTGGAATCCCTGTGGTTTTGGCAGGGGAAGCTTACAGGTTATAGGGTCAACATACATGGATAATATTCTTTCCGCCACTTCGTTTCCTTCGGTCAAGTATCTGTTGCAGTAGTACAGAGCAAAGTCTACTATGCAAGCCAGCAGACGGTCGTGGTCGACAAGCCCTGAAATCCTGTTTTTTACGCCGCTTTCTTCGTTGACGCGCCCATGCCTTTCGTGCCTTTCGTAGAAGTGGACAAGCCACTCTAAAAATTCAAAAAGGTGCATGGGAATAGCCGTGAGGCCCCGCAGAGTAATCACCCACTGGTTCGATTTTTCGGTTTTACTTCCCCGAATATGGGTGTCATACTCGCTTTGTATGTTGTGCAGATAGCTCTCCAACTCGTCCATCAGCCTTTCATTGAGTTTGCTGGGGATGATTTTGCTTAAGTCCTTCGTTTTTATTTTTCTATGGAGCCTGTGTTGCTTGAAAACTTTAAGCGTTCTTCGATACGATTGCGCTATGGAAATGATCCGCTCTGTTTCGTCCGAAGAGTTATCGCTGTATACCGTATATGGAAGATGAGGAGTGGCTTCCACACGCCACGCCTCCGTGGGCACAGAGACTTCCCGCGCTTCGATTCCCTGATTGGACGCTTCATTTAAAAGCTCTTCGTAAAATCGCCCCAGGACTTCGGGGAAATAGTCGATAGTGTCGCGGGACTCTTTCTCGAAATCGCCCCTTATGCTGTCGCGGTTTCCTCCAAGATAATCGGAGTAACGATCCAGCACATGCAGAAGGTGGAATCCGGCCAGTGAAAAATTCCTGACACACGCGACAAGCTCTGAGAAGAAAAGCCACCTGAGATTCGCCCTGGCGGCGTGATCGTCGAGAAACGCCTCAAGCCTTTCAGCCTCCTGCATAAGCGTGAAGTAATAGAACTTGTTGACGGTGATCTTCTCGTTACGCAAAAAACGCAGAACAGCCAGAAAAGTCTGGCATTCTTTCTGGACAAGGGGGAGAAAGTCCTCCTCGCTGATAATGGGAGTCAGAGAACTGCTTAAATCGGTTTTCACTTGCGATCCGGGCTGAGAATAGACGACGGAATTTAAGATGCGTCCGTTATGAGCCGCCATCTCCTGCTTCCCGGCATTTCGACGAGGGCGCTACGTTTGCTCTTGTTTTTGCAAATGGATCGAGGCATATTTGACTTCCTTAACTGTCATATCAGCCAAAGTCTAAGGCAATAGCTAAAGTTAAGCAAGCCAATAACCTCAATGGCTCCGTCGGCCAGCGTCAGGTTCGCCCAGCTCTCAATATGAAAAATATCACCAGATTACGCCGATTTTACCCAGCCACTTCTTTTCATCAAAATTCTCCATCGCCCAACGCTGGAACTGTCTTTCGCTGGGTGTCAACTCTTTGCCGTCTACCACAGCCTTTAATTGGCAGGTGGTTTTGTCAGTGGCTACTGTATCATCGCTGGATGCTCCGGTCTTTCCCTGGCGCCTGGAGATATTTATATCTTCATGGGCGAAAGCGGCGCCGGGAATATTCAGCAGGTCGCAAACCTTAAGGGCCAGACCCAGCAGAGTCGAGGAGTCGATGACCTTGCGCTTTTTTAAATCGTTCAGATGACGAACCACTTCCTTGTTGTTCGAAAGCGCGTCAACGATTATGTGTGACAGCTCTTTTAATTCTTTTTCACGCCTTTTGTTATCCATGATCCACTCCTCCTTGTGTGGCTCCGCTTTTAATTTACTTGTCGGATCATTGCGTATAAGCATGACCCCATTGATACAACTGCAAAAGGAGCAAACTTGGCGCCAATAGCCAGAGCTTGTTTGAATTTTTTAAGATACTGTTTGTAAAAGCATTAGAGAAAGCGTATTTTCAGGAAGTGGTAAAAGTGTAAAAAATATCTATTGTATGAGGCAAATTTTTGACATTGTGTCTAAAACTTTACGGCAGGAGAGGTGGCCCTCTGTGGAAAATGAAACCATTGTCGAGCCGGGTTTTTCTGTCTATAATTAACACATTGATAATAAAGGGAGCCTCTGACAATAAAGTTGAAATATTAGCGCTGGCGGTTATGCAAGTTGATATTTTGGCTGAGCTTGTTTTTTGTCTTTAAAAAGCATGAATATTCTAACCTGTTTTTATTATTATGAGCGCCGGAATGAACCTGGAAGAGGGTAAATTAAGCAAAATAGAACTGCTGGAATCGGCGCCCCACTTTTCTTTTCTCAATTTCGGCGATAAAAACGTTCTGGTCGTTTATATGACTATTGAAGAGTTTCTTCCGGGCGATCCGCTGATACATGAAGGAGAGATCCAGGACAAGACGCATTTCATTTTTGAGGGAAAAGCAGAAGTTGTAAAAGCCAGCGCTGAAGGAGAAAGGGTATCTATCGCCAGAGTAGGCAGAGGCGATATAGTCGGAGAAGCGGCGCTCCAGCCCAATTTGATTCAATCGACAGTTGTGGTGCGCGCCCTTGACAAAACAAAGACTCTCTGCCTTCCACGGAACGCTTTCGAAGAAATGATGATAGACACCCCTCAAACCGCATTCAAGCTGTTATTCGATGTTATCAGGCTTCTTCGCCGCCGGCTCAACGAGACGTCAAATAAATTCGCCGACCATGTGGGAGATATTATCGTAGATGATAGTCAGCAAGACGAGCAATAACCTCACGCTATTTTATTCCCCCGCTTGCCTTTAGCCGATGTTGAGATATAAACTAGGGGGATAATTATATTGAGGTAAAAAAATGGGTCAACGCGCCGTTGTCATTGTCATCGTCCTGGCTCTTGCGGTCGGGTCTTCGTTTTTCTTCTATAGCAAACAGGCGGGGGCTCCACAGCCCGCCACCGGCTCCCAGCAAAACTCCGCCGCCAGTTTTGGCCTGGACAAGCAGGCGGAAAATCCTGAGCCGCTAAAAATAGATTTTAACGCCATTCCAGACATTATCGCGGAGATCGACGGGGTTCCCATCGGCAAGGCGGGGTATGTCCTTGCTTTGAAAGGATTTCAAAGGAGCGCGCGAAAGTTTGGCGCGAAGGTGGATAAAGAAGCCTTTCAAAAAGTCAAAAAAGATATTATCGCAAGCATCATTTCCAGAGAAACGTTTCTTCATGAGGCCAGTAAAGAAAATATCAAAGCGGATGAGGCTGTCGTCGCGGAAAAGCTGGCGCAGGTAAAAGCCGGATTTCCTGACCAGAAAATTTTCCAGAACGCGCTAAAAGAGCAGGGGCTGACAGAGGATTTCCTGAAAAAAGAAATTGTCAAAGCAGTAATAATCCAGTCGCTTGTGGAAAAAAACATTTTGAGCGCGATAAATATTACAGATGAGGCGCTCCGCAATTACTACGACCTGAACCAGCTGGAGTTTGAAAAAGAGGAGATGATTCAAGCCGCGCACATTCTGGCCAGGGCGGACGCGAAAAGCTCTCCCGAAGAAAAGAAGAAAGCCCGCGAGCGCATTGGGGAAATAAAGAGGAAACTAAACGAAGGCGCCGACTTTGGTAAACTGGCCTCAACCGAAAGCGATGACAAAGCCGCCGCCGCCAACAAGGGTGATCTTGGAACTTTCAGCAAAGGGCAGATGGTCGAGGAGTTTTCAAAAGCCGCTTTTTCGCTGGAGCCGGGTGAAATATCGGATATTGTCGAGACCCAGTTCGGATATCATCTGATAAAAGTCACCAAAAAGGTTCCCGCCAAGGTCGTTCCGTTCGAGGAGGCCAAAGATAGCATCAAGGCCAAGCTTACGCAGAAAATAACTGGTGAAAAAATACGCGAGTATATCAAACGCCTGAAAAAAGAGTTCAATGTCAAGGTTATGGTTTAGCCGCCTTGCGCGCTGTTAGCGAAAGGCTCGCGGGCTTTATCGCTTTCATCTTTTTTACGCTGTTCTCCCTCGAATGGTTCGCGTAACAATAGGCGCAGGAGGCGGGGCATGTGTCGTAGGCGCCGATATCTTTGCTTGAAAAACAGAGGCATCCTTTCCTTGTCCGGTTTTTCTTTACGCCGGACAGATCGGCGCCAGACATGAGGCCTAGCCTTTCGGTGTCCACGCACGAGCCGGGCAGTACGGCGCTGGCTTTGAGTTGCGGCTCGCAACATGACGTGACATCGATTCCATAATCGCAGGCGGTCGCTGATAATTCAGAAGCGAGTTCGCCGAGCGTATCCCACCCAGGGTCGAAAAAATCTATTCCGCTTTTTATAAGCGCCGGGAAAAAGTTGCGGTCAAGTTTTCTGTAATGATCGATGAACGATATCACGCAGATATCCGTTGCGCCATCAAGTCTCTGGCACAAGGTTTTAAAATTATCTATCTGCCACCGCTCGTCTGTGGCCGATGTCAATATTATCGGATCGTACCTCCAGACCACCGAGCGCAGACCAAACATTTTCATCAGCCTGTGCGCGGTTTTGGCGGAATCGGCGATGGAAGGCGTTCCAGGATCGAACGTATTTGGATATCCTATGATTGTGAACTGGAAGTAGAAGCGGTATCCCAGATCGAATAACCGGGGGAGATGTTTTAGCATGGGGCGGTAATCTCGTGACCAGAAGACGATGCCCTCCACATCCTCAAGCTTAAGAGAAACCTTCGACATTTTGCCGTTGAACGGGTTTATCATATGGCAATATCCCCGCTCGATCTTGTCGATAAACCATTCCGAATGGTAGGCCGGGATGTCGGTTCTTCTGGAAGCGGATATTATGGGCAAGTTTCAGACCCCTGTTACTGCTTGATGATTCAGACATATTGTACACCCGGTGGTAAATTTCGTATTCAGGGCAGGTTCGCCAGGTTGGGCGCGGCGCGAATTACCCGACCGCATGATAAAATATGATAACACTCCACGCTATCCCCGCTGGGCGTCTTTAAGCGCTTCTTCGGCCCATTTTAGCGCGGTGGCGCCGGCGACGGAGCCGCCAGCCATGCGCGCAAGCTCTGCGATCTTCTCCTTTTTATCAAGACGTCTTACGCTAACGGCTACACGCCCTTTCGACTCTGACTTTTCGACTTTGAAATGTACATTGGCGTGCCTTGCCACCTGCGCCAGATGAGTAATGCAGAACACCTGGTTTGTATCGGCAAGATCGCGCAGTTTGATCCCCAGCATGTCGGCGGTCGCGCCGCCAATGCCGGCGTCTATCTCGTCGAATATCATTACCGGCGCCGAGGGCCCTCCTTTCATTATTGTCTTCAAGGCCAGCATCAGCCTGCTGGTCTCGCCTCCAGAGGCTATTTTGACCAAAGGTTTTAACGGCTCCCCCGCGTTGGCGCTGAACATGAACTCCAGGCTCCCTGCTCCCTCCGGGCCGAGGCTCACTTTTGCGCCATCTTCTACGCTTGCGCCATCGGCCTTATCCTCGTATGTAAAGCCAGGCTCTATCCTCGCTTTTTCCATATTCAGGTCGGCCAGTTGCAAGCTTACGGCTTTTGAAAATGAGGGGGCGCCTTTCACCCTTTTGGCGTCGAGCCTTACAGCCATCGCGCGCGCTTCGGTTTCCAGTTTTTCGACTTCCACTTTAAGCTTATCCGAGTTGGCGCTGTCGGATTCGTATGTTTCAAGCTCTTTTTCAGCTTCTTCTCCGAATTCGAGGATTTCCTCAATAGTGCCCCCATACTTTCTCTTGAGGCTCACGATAAGCGCAAGCCGGTCTTCCACCTGCTCCAGCCTTGACGGGTCCCGTTCGATACTGTCGGCGTAACGCCTGATTTCATTCACCGCTTCTTCTATCTGGAACAGGCCGCCTTTAACAGACTCCGACACGCTTTGAAGGGAGCTGTCGAGCTCAGTCATCTGATCCAGAGCCGATTTAGCCTTATGTATCAGGTTGGAGGCGGAGTTTTCATTTTCATCCAGATCGCCGATTGCTCTGGAGGCGGTCTCCAGCAGTTTCTCCGCATGGGTCAGCCTGGTTTTCTCGCTTAACAATCCCTTGTCCTCGCCGGGGGCTATACCAGAGCCAGATATCTCACTGGCCTGATGGCGCAAAAGCTCGATTTTCCGCTCCATCTCCCTACTGCTTTCGAGCGTGGCTGAAAGCCTGCGGTTGGCCTTGGTCATCTCGCTGAATTTTGCAAAATACTCTTCGCGCTCTTTATCGAGGCCTAAAAACCGGTCAAAAGCGAAAATATGGGTCTGCGGATTCAAAAGAGCCTGATGCTCGTTCTGCCCGTGGATGTCCACAAGAGCGTCGCCCAATGCCTTTACCTGCCCCACAGTGGCCATCGAGCCGTTGATAAAAGCCTTGCTTCTCCCAGAGCGGCTCGCTGTTCTGCGGATTATCATTTCGCCGCCGTTTTCTATTCCCTGCTCATCGAGCGCGCGGTTGAGCCGGTCATCTCGCGCAATGCAGAATCTTGCCTCCACGACAGCCTGATTGGCCGAGGATCGTATCATCTCTTCGCTGAACCGGCCCCCCAGCGCAAGGCCCAGCGCCTCTATGAGCGCCGATTTACCCGCCCCTGTTTCGCCAGTCAGGATGTTAAGGCCGGGGCCGAACTCTATGAGAGCCTCGTCGATGATGGCAAAATCGGAGATCTTAAGCTCCCTAAGCATTCTAGCTCTGGTAATCGTCCTTTGTTTTAATGTTGTTCCTGCCCGATTGTTTAGCCAGGTACATGGCGCCATCCGCCGCTTCGAGATTGGATTCGACGGTTCCCGAAGAATCTATGTGCGCGGCTCCGATGGAAACGGTGATTTTTTCCACGATGCCACGAATTATAAACTCATGATCTTTGACCTCTTTCCTGAATTCTTCGAGCCGTTTTTTCGCCTGGGTCAAAGTAGTGTCCGGCATAATCACGGCGAACTCGTCACCGCCGTATCTATAGGCTACGTCTTTTGAGCTTATTGCTTCTCTGATCTGATTTGCGATAGTGCTAAGAGCCTTGTCCCCGATGGCGTGTCCGTATGTGTCATTTATCCGCTTGAACATGTCGATGTCTATTATCGCCACGCAGGAGCTACCTTGTGTCTTGAGCTTGTCAATCTCTTCGGTTATCCGCTCGTTCATCGCCCGCCGGTTTGGAAGCCTGGTAAGGTCGTCGATTCTCGCTTCATTCCTCGCCTTTTTCAGGTTCTGGCGCAATTGATCCAGCTGGGCGGATGATTTTTTCAGCTCCTTGTTGATCTTGCTATTTTTCGAGGTCATCGTGGACGTTTCATCCATCAGCCTTTTGATAATTTTTTCGATATCGTCCGTTTCCGCGAGTTCAGCCGCCTCTTCGATGATGTCGTTTAGCGTATCGGAGTACCTGACGCCGGTTTCCGACAAGCCATCAAGGTCTATTACCACCGGCTTTAAAATGTTGCGTGAGGCTTCGCTGGCTTCGTCCACCGCCTTGATCTCCGCCTCGACTTTTTTCTTCTCTTCTGCGGAAATATCCCGTTGAAGAAATTGTTTGTAAATTTTCTGGTGAAGCTCCTCGCCGAAACTGGC
>DRJW01000375.1 GCA_011052055.1 Nitrospirota bacterium | reverse complement strand
TTTCCGAATCGAGGCGCATGGAATGTCCACCCTTTATCAGGGACGCGAGGCGCGCGTTACCGCCATCCGGGATATCACCGAGCGCAGGCGGGTGGAGGCGGATTTACGCGAGAGTGAAAAGAATCTGCGGGATATCACATCGACAATTGGTCAGGGCGTAATCGTCACAGACACAGACCTTACGATAACCTTCGCTAATCCGGAGGCCGCCAGATTGCTTGGGTGGGGCGAAGATGAGCTGATTGGCGAGAACGCGCATACAAAGTTTCACTATCTAAACCCGGACGGCTCGCCGCATCCCCTGAAAAAATGCATAGCGTTAAATATAGTGAAAGCGGGCAAGGATCTTTTCGACTTTGAAGACTCCTTTGTGCGAAAAGATGGCGCCATCTTTCCCATATCCCTCACTTCCACGTGCCTTAAAAAGGAGGGTAAAATTACCGGTATCGTCATGGCCTTTTATGACATCACCGAGCGCAAACGCATTCAGGAAAAGCTTCAGCTCGCCTCAATGGTGGTCAACACAGCGACCGAAGGGGTGGTGGTCACCGGCGCTGACACGGTAATCGAGTCTGTAAATCCCGCCTTTACTCACATCACCGGATATAGCGCCCAGGAGGCGGTCGGTCAAAAACCAAGTATTTTACGCTCCGACCGCCACGATAAACAGTTCTACGAAAAGATGTGGGAGTCCATTGTAAAGACCGGTCAGTGGCAAGGAGAGATATGGAACCGCCGTAAAAACGGTGAGGTTTTTCCCGAACGGCTCACGATAACCGCCATAAAAGACTCTAAAAACAATACCGTCAAGTACGCATCTGTCTTTTACGATATTACGGAGCTTAAACAGAGTGAAAAAGAGATCGAGTATAAAGCGTATCATGACGCCTTGACCGGCCTTCCGAACCGTCAGCTTTTCCAGGACAGGCTAGAGCAGGCCATAGTCCGCGCCAGACGGGCCGACAGCATGTTCGCCGTTTTGTTTATAGATCTGGATGATTTCAAAAACGTTAATGACAGCCTTGGTCACGCCTCCGGGGATCTTCTCCTCCAGGGAATAGCGATACGCCTGGTAGGTTGCGCCCGGGAAGAAGATACCGTATCGAGACTGGGAGGGGATGAATTTACGATCATCATCGAGAATATTGGCGACGAGCAGGAAGCCGCCAACGTCGCCGGACGTGTCATCGCCTCACTAGAAGAGCCGTTTAACTATAAAAACGAAGATCTATACGCCGCAGTCTCCATCGGCATAGCTGTCTACCCGGCCAACGGAGCCACGCTTGAAGAATTAATAAAAAATGCGGATATCGCCATGTATAGCGTTAAAAACAGAGGCAAAAACAACTATAGCTTCTTTACCAGCGAGATGAATGAAAAAGCTGTAAGGCGGATAGAACTGTGGAAAAACCTGCGCCAGGCGATAGACAAGAATGAACTGAAAGCCTACTACCAGCCGAAAATCGATATGGAAACCGGTGAGATCGTCGGGATGGAGGCGCTGATACGATGGATACGCCCGGATGGGATCGTTTATCCAGACGAGTTTATACCTGTGGCGGAAGATACCGGGTTTATAGTGGAGCTGGATGAATGGATGTTTTGCACAGCGTGCGCTTTTATCAAGAAAATAGATGAGCGTAGCGCGCGCCTGGGCAAAAAAAACAATGTAAAAGTATCCATTAACTTTTCGGCGAGGGATATTGAAAGGCCGAACCTGATTAGCAATGTCCGGAACATTATCACCGGCAATGGGATCGACCCGGGTTGCGTGGAGATCGAGGTGACTGAAAGCGCGATAATCCGCGATATCGACCGGGCCGTCGATATTCTCTCTGACTTAAGGGAAATTGGGCTGGATATTTCCATAGATGATTTCGGCACCGGTTATTCATCGTTGAACTACCTGACGAAACTTCCGATAAACGCCCTTAAAATCGACAGAGCGTTCATTGTGGATATCGAGGAGGATAAAAACGCGCGGACGGTGGCCAAAGCCATAACAGCGATGGCCAGCGAGCTTGGCCTGACAGTAATCGCCGAGGGAGTCGAAACCCGCGCGCAATACGATTTTCTCTATTCGATAGGTTGCGATCAGGTGCAAGGATACATTTTCAGTCCGCCGGCGCCAGAAGATGAAATGCTGAAAATGCTGGAAGAGGGTAAAGCGCTCCAGGTGACTTAAACCGTTTTTATTGACTAAAACAGTCTGCTCAAATTACGATGCGGCGCCGGCAGGCTTGGCTGGCCGCATGATGTGAGCTACAAACAAATTTAATTTTTATGCGGGAACTAAGGCGCGATCCTGTTATCGGCCAATGGGTCATCATCAGCGAAGAGCGGGCTGACCGCCCTGTTACCGCGCCAGTAGAACAGCAGGCGGATACCGGAGGCTTTTGCCCATTTTGCGAAGAAAACGAGTCATCCACTCCCGATGAGGTTTACGCCCTGCGCGACGACGGATCGCCGCCGAACGGGCCGGGCTGGCGGCTACGGGTGGTTCCAAACAAATTTCCCGCCCTGGCCAGTGAAGGAGAGCTTATCGTCTCATGCGAAGGGATGTATGACCGGATGAGTGGAATCGGATTTCATGAAGTATTGATAGAGACTCCCCGGCACGATCTGGCTCTGGCGGATCTTTCATCCGGCCGGATAGCCGATCTTTTCCGGGCCGTACGTCTCAGGTTTTGCGAGTTCAAAAAAGATAAAAGGATTAAATGCGCCCAGTTTTTCAAAAATCACGGCTATACAGCCGGGGCGTCGATAGAGCGCTCTCATTCGCAAATCATAGCCATGCCGCAGGTTTCAAAGCTACTTAAAGAAGAGCTGAACGGGGCCAACGAGTATTTCAAAAGGGAAAACAGGTGCGTATACTGCGATATGATCGACAACGAAACTTCCGCAAAAGTCCGTGTCGTTGCGGAGACCGAGCGGTTCATCGCGCTGGCGCCATACGCTTCGAGGTTCGCCTATGAGACTTTGCTCCTCCCGAAAAAACATAATCACAGGTTTGAAGACGCCGGAGACGGCACAATCGACGCGCTTTCAGTTATTCTGAAAGAACTGTTGAAAAAGATAAATTCGATATTGAGCCACCCCACCTATAACCTTATATTGCACACGTTTTCTTTCGAGCATTCAGCCGATGATGGTTACTACCACTGGCATGTGGAGTTTTTACCGATGGTCAACCGTGTAGCCGGGTTCGAATGGGGCTCCGGATTGTTCATCAATCCCGTTCCACCTGAAGAGGCGGCCAAACGCTTAAGGGAAGCTTGAAAAAATGGGCGAATCGGCGAAAGAAAACCCTCTGAACATAGTAATAGTCTCCTCCGAGGCTGTTCCCTACGCTAAAACAGGCGGGCTGGCCGATGTGGCCGGAGCCTTGCCGATGGCTCTGGCCGAAACCGGGCATAACGTCAGCCTCTTTATCCCTCTCTACAAAGTAATCGATAAAAAGGCGCATTCAGTTAAATCTCTCGATAAATCAGTCTCCATTCCGGTCTCCGCAAGAATAGAAACCGGCGCCCTCTATCACGCCGGGAACGGTGTTTATGACACATACTTTATCGGCCATGAGGGCTATTTTGGCCGCGACAAACTTTATAACACTGTCAAAGGCGATTATCCAGATAACATCGAGAGGTTCGCTTTTTTCAATCTCGCCGTTCTGGAGGCGATCAAAAAATTAGGTCTGAAACCGGATCTGATCCATGTAAACGACTGGCAGACAAGCTTGATACCTGTCTACCTCAAAGCCAGATACCGGAACGATCCCGCGCTGGGATCGGCCGCCTCTCTTCTGACAATTCATAACCTTGGTTACCAGGGGCGGTTTGAGGCAAGCCAGTGGCATCTTCTCGGTCTTAAGTGGGACGAGCTTTTCAATATGGCCGGGCTAGAATATTTCGGGGGGATCAACCTGTTAAAAGGCGGTCTGCTTTTTGCGGACATGATTTCCACCGTCTCTGAAACTTACGCGGAGCAAATCCAGGGGCCTGACCAGGGGGCGGGCCTTGACCGGCTTTTAACAGGCAGGTCATCAAATCTTTTCGGCGTCTTAAACGGCATCGACGATAAGGAATGGAATCCTGCTATCGATCCGTTTATCGCGGCGAGGTATTCGGACAAAGACCTTGGCGGGAAAAAAATCTGCAAAGAGAAACTTTTAAAAGAGCTAAAACTCGATCAGGGCCCCCAGCCGGTTCTCGCCATGGTCACGAGGCTCACAGAGCAAAAGGGTATTGATCTTTTGTTAGGATGTCTTGACGCAATGATGAAACGGGACATAAAACTGGTTATCCTCGGCTCCGGGCAAAAAAAATATGAAGACGCCATAGGCGAAATAGAATCGCGATATCCGGGCAGGGCGTCAGCCCGCGTCGGGTTCGACGCAAAGCTTAGCCATCGTATTATCGCAGGCGCCGACATTTTTCTGATGCCATCGAAGTACGAGCCGTGCGGTTTGACCCAGATGTACTCTCTTGCGTATGGCGCCGCGCCGCTGGTACGCGCCACCGGCGGCTTGAACGATACGGTAACCGGGTTCGACCCGAAAACCGGTAGCGGCAATGGTTTTAAATTTGATGAGTATACACAAGACGCGCTTTACAGAAAAATATGTGAGGCTCTCGATTTTTTCAACGGCAGACCGGAGCAATGGGTTAAGTTGATTAAAAGAGGAATGAGGGAGAATCACTCCTGGGCGGATTCGGCCCGCAAGTACGGGAAACTTTACAAGCGGGCCATCGGTTCAGCGGGGAGATAACAATGTCCGATAATGACCATATCCTGCATATAGGCCGTATATCCGGCTCACGCCTGCATCTCCAGACAATGCTTGACCAGGTGGTCGAAAGCGCCGAAAAGCAACTTGGCGCCGACGCATGCGCGCTTTTACTTCTCGACGAGTCAAAGCAGACCCTCACGCTAAAATCGAGCCACGGGCTTTGGCGATCGGCGGTGGACGCAGTAAGGCTTCCCAGAGGCAAGGGTGTTTCATGGCGTATTGTCCGCGAAAAAAGACCGGCGGCCCTGGCCAGGGCCAAAGACGATCCAGATTTTCATTTTGTTCCCGAATCAGGTGAGGAGAGCTATACGAGCATGCTCGGAGTTCCGATCATAGAAGAGGATGAATGTATAGGCGTTATTTATGTTCAGAGCAAAAAAGAGACCCGCTATAGCGATGAGGATATATCCAGGCTGGAGAAAATTTCACGGCAGGTGGCCGGCGCCATAAAAGCGGCGTGGGACATGGATCGGATAAAAGAAAAAGCGCGGGTCTACACAAAGCTAAACGGCTCATCGCGTCTTATCAACGCAACTAACGACATTGAGGAGATAGTGCGTATCACCGCAAACGTCGCCTCCGAGCTTATCGGCGCGAAAGTAAAGGCCGTATGGGTCGCCGACATCGATGAAAAGCTTAAAGTCAAGCATTTCTCTGAATCGGGGAGCGACCCGGAGTTGCTGAGGCCTGTCTGCGAGACGGTCGTAACGCTTGCCACAGTTTCCAGAGAAACAGTAAACGTGGCCGATATCAGCGCCGATACCAGGTTTGAGGGGTTGGATATTATCGCGGCGGTGTCCGTTGTCTGTTGTCCCATGATTTTCGAGGAGCAGGTGGTGGGGGCGATAGTTCTGGCTGACAGGATAACCGAAAGCCCAAATTATTTTGTCGCTTTTACCAGCGAAGAAATTCATATCCTCGCGGCTATCGCTCAGACCGCCGCCCAGGCCGTCGACAGGGCCAGGACGCATCAGCAACTAGAGGAGGCGCTTGAAAAAAACGAGCAAAACGTAAGAGAGCTTTCCATCCTCTTCCAGCTGTCGATGGCTATGCGCCGGACCTTGAACCTGGAAGATCTTTTAAGAGTAATTCTTTCGTGCGTGACGGTGGGCCGCGGCCTGGGGTTTAACCGCGCCATTTTATTTCTTGTTGATGAGAGCGCAGGGCTGTTGCGGGGGATGATCGGTATGGGGCCGGATTCGGCGGAGCACGCCGGGCGAATATGGAACGATCTTGAAGAACAGCCGCCGGAAGATCTTGTTCCCTGGCTGTTAGACCACGACATTTTCGAAGTGAAAAATTCGCAATTTAACCGGCTGGCCCGGTCATTGAAATTTCCCGTAGCGGGCGCGGACATCGGCGCGATAATTTCAAAAGTCATCGGCCAGAAAGTGGCGGTCAATATAGAAGGGGCGGGCGATCTAGAGCAGAGCGACATGGAGCTTCTCTCGGCCATTGGCTGTGAGAGGTTCGCTATGGCTCCGCTGGTTGTCCGGGACACCGCGCTGGGAGCGATTTTAGTTGATAACCTTTATAATTCAAATCCGATATCCGGCGCGGACATGGAGCTTCTGACCCGCTTTGCGGCTCCGGCCGCATGGGCTATCGAAAACATGAAGCTTTTCGAGAAATGGGTCGCAGAAAGCGAAGAGCGCCTGGATCTGGAAAAACAGATGGTCAGGGTCGAAAGAATGTCAACGCTGGGCGAAGTCTACGCCGAGCTCGCCCATGAGCTAAAAAACCCGCTGGTGAGCATAGGGGGATTTGCCAGACGGCTCATCTCCACCTCAAAGAGCGATAAAACCAGCCTGAAATACGCCTCCATAATAGCCGGGGAGGTAGACAGGCTCGAGACGCTACTGCGTAATGTTCTTGATCTTTCAAAAGATGTCTCCATTAAACGCCAGGAGAACGATCTTAACTTTGTGGTTCGGGACGCTGTAGATTTTTATTCGCGCATCTTGAGTGGACACGGAATCAAAACTCACATGGATCTTGACCCTGATATCGATAAGGTTTTAATAGACGCGGCATGGATAAAACAGGTGGTGATAAACCTGATCCTTAACGCGATGGAGGCCATGAGTTGTGAAAGGCACCAGGCGTTGCGAAACCTTTCGTTTACAACCCAAAGCAGAGGCTCCGGCGTGACCCTGAGGATATCCGATACGGGAGGCGGCATAGCGGATGAGGATTTTCATAAAATATTCAATCCGTTTTTCACCACCAAATCCCAGGGCACAGGGCTTGGCCTGTCTTTATGCAAAAAGATGGTCCAGCTACATCACGGTTCAATAGAAATTGACAATAAACTCGGACATGGGGTAACTTTCACAATCAACTTGCCCGGAGCGCCCGGGATAAGCTCATAATAGAGCCGGGTTTTAACAAGCGGAGTTTAAATTGAATAAGAAAAGAATCCTTATCGTCGATGACGAGGAGAACATACGGCTTTTATACAGCGAAGAGCTAAAAGACGCAGGATACGAGGTCGACATGGCAAAAGACGCCAAGGAGGCGCAAAAAAAAATAGACATCCAAAAGCCCGATCTCATAACACTGGATATCAGAATGCCGGGAATCGACGGCATAGAGTTTTTGCGGCGATTTCGCGAGCATGACAAGACCACGCCGGTTGTCCTTTGCACCGCCTATTCAGACTACAAACAGGATTTCAGGATATGGGCGTCGGAGGCGTATGTTGTCAAATCGTCCAACCTTGAGCCTCTCAAAAACACTATCAGGGAAGTGCTGGAAAAAAGCGCGCGACAAAGTGAACCGGAATAAGCCTGGCGCGAGCCGGTTATCTGCGCCTGAATCCTTTTAACAGCTCGTCTTTCTCCAGCGTCAGCGCTATAGGCCGCCCATGAGGACAGGTGTAGGGAAGGGCGCACCGGGCAAGCTTTGATAAAAGAGATCGCGCTTCTTCTTTGTTGAGGCTCTGCCCCGCTTTGACCGCCCCCCGGCAGGCGATGATATTTATGGCTGTCTCGGCCACTATCGAAAAATCGGTATCTATCTCATCATCCACCGCGGTGTCTAGTATGTCGATGACCGCGCTCTTGTAATCGGTGTTTAACAAAAGCGCGGGAACCGCCCGCAGGTTGAAACTTGACTCCCCAAAGGCCTCGACGACAAACCCCAGCTGTTGAAGATTCTCCAGGTTTTGCGCCATAAACTCCGAATTGACTCTGGAAAGCTCAAGCTGGACGGGAAACAAAAGCTCCTGCGTGTCCACCCGCCCGTCGTTTAGCGCTGATACAAGCTTTTCATAATTTACCCGCTCATCAAGCGTGTGCTGGTCGATAAGCAAGAGCCGGTCGGCCCCCTCCACAACAATGAAGGTTTTAAACACTTGCCCTACTACCACGAAATTGTCCGGCAGGGCGAAATCGAAATGAAAAAGCTCGGCGCCTTGCCCCAGAGGGAGGTTTTTTAACATTCCGAAGTCTTCCCGCCCGATTACAGGCGTCTCCGGCTCCAGTGTGGCGTCAGGCTGGGCCAGCGACACCTGCGGCTGGTCAGGCGCCGGGGCGCCAGACGCAACGAACCTGTCATGCGGCCTGAATGATACGCCTGCGGGAGGATAAAAATCTTTTTTAACATCCCGCGAGGATTTCAGCGAATCGTAAAGTCCCGACCTGACAAGCTCTATCACGGCCCTCCCGTCGATGAACCTTACTTCCATCTTCGTCGGGCTCACGTTCACATCCACACGCTCCGGCGGGATGGAAAGGTAGAGGAAAAGCGCGGGATACCTCCCTTTTGGTATCAGCGACCTGTAACCGTCGGCGATCGCAAGATTAATAAGCCTGTCTTTTACGTAACGGCCATTGATGTAGATATACTGGGTGTCACGGGCGCCCCGGCTTGTTCCCGGCCTGGATATAAACCCGGTCAGTCTCATGGCGCCGTATGAAAAATCGACCGGCGTAAGCTCCTTTGCCAAATCTTCGCCGAAAAGATCTTTAATGCGGCCCATCAGGCCTTCTTTTTCCGGTATGGCGCGGGTATCAAAGGCTTGCCTGCCGTCTCTTAACAGTCTGAAACGCGCGTCCGGCCTGCCCATAGCCTGGCGGATTACAGCCTCCTGACAGTGCGAGGCCTCCACTTTTTCCGACCGCAAAAACTTTCTGCGCGCAGGTATGTTAAAAAAAAGAGAGCTGACAGAAATCCTGGCGCCTTTTATCGGAGCGGAGTCTTTTACATTCTTTAGCGCGCCTCCCTCTATGACCACTTCAGCTCCCGCCTCCTCTCCGGTCAGGCATGTAGACAAGGTTAGCCTTGATACAGAGGCGATAGAGCCCAACGCTTCTCCCCTGAAACCAAAAGAGTGGATGGCTTTTAAATCGTTTTCGTCCTTGATCTTGCTTGTAGCGTGCCTCTCGAAAGCTAACAGGGCGTCGTCACGGCACATTCCAGAGCCGTCATCGGTCACTTCAATAAGGGATTTACCCCCGTTGCGAATAAAAACGGTGACGAAGGCCGATCCTGCGTCAAGAGAGTTTTCCACTAGCTCTTTTATGATCGAGGCGGGGCGCTCCACTACTTCGCCTGCGGCAATCTGGTTGGCCACCCGGTCTGGTAAGGCTCGGATAACACTTGCCACGGCTCTATCTGTATTTACGCTTTCATTGTAGATTTGTTTTGTTATTCTATTGCCGCTCACCCGGCGCGTCAACAAAATGTCCGCTTATAATGGGGTTGTTATATGGAGCGGAAGTCTTCCACATCGAATGTGGAAAAACTGTTGGCAACCGTGTGACTAATATTAAGAAGCGATTAATATATAACGACTTACTACAAAATGATTAATAATGAAGCGGTCTGGTAACTCGTTGAAATCAAAGGACAAAACTAATAGTAAAGGTTTATAACAAGTTATGGGCGCGCGGCTGGTACAATCTGGTTTATTTTATCAACAGAACATGTTTTTTTCACAAAGGTGAATCTATTGCAACTGAAATTTGCTTTCCCGCCCCACAGAAACGACAGCTTTGAAAACTTCGTCGTTGATGGAAATAATGAGAAGGCCGCCCTGATCTGCAACCATTTTACTGGTAAAAACCAGGATCGGCCAGCAAGCCTGGTCATCACGGGCCCTCCAGGGTCGGGCAAGACTCATCTGCTCACAGCAATGGGCAAAGAGGCTTCAGCCCAGAGCGGTTCGTCTTCACTTTATCTGGACGGCGCCGATCTTGTGGAAAAAGTTGGCGGCTCTGGCACGTATGAGGAGCTTAAAATCCGGCTCGCCTCTTTCGAGTCGGCCTCTTTTCTCGCCATAGACCGGCTTGAGATTATAGAAGGCGCCAAAGAATCGGAAGATCAGGTCTTCCACCTTTACAACGCAGTTACCCAGGCTGGCGGCAGGTTCGCCGCCGCGTTAAGGACGCCGCCTTCAAAATGGAGGTTCGCCGACTGGCTTGCGACACGGCTCTTGTGGGGCCATGTTCTGACACTTGAGCCGGTGGGCGACGACAGAAAAGTGGAGGTGCTTCAAAAAATGGCTTCCGACCTTCGGCTCACCCTTCCGCGCCGCGAGGCCAACTGGATGTTGACCCATCTCGACAGAGATCCGAAAAGCCAGTTAAAAGCCTTGAGCCTTATCGACCAGCGCTCCTTGACAACCGGCAAGAAAGTAAGTATACCTCTAATAAAAAAAGCGCTGGAGCATACAGATGCCGGTTGACCCGGGCCACAAAGAGTTTCCGAAAACATCGTCCGATTTTATAAATTGTCCCCAGTGCGGTTGTCCCAACAGGGTGGCGGATACCGCCTGCTCATATTGCGACGAGCCGCTTTCCAAAATGGCCGGAGTTTCTGTCCGCATCAGACGGGCTTACGAGAGCCTGAAATGGCGATACAAACTTAAATCGCCCCGATCAAACCCCGGAGCTGTCGTCAAAAGGCGGGCGGGCGCCCTTTTCACTCTTGTCCTCGGCTTTTTGCTGGCTGTTATAGGCGGCTGGTTTTTCGTGACAGCCATCAGCTCAACGAGCTTTTCAGAGTTTATCATCGGCGCCCTGTTCTTGCTTTACGGTGTCTACACCATCATCCATATCTTAAAGCCGAACCGGAGCTGAGCTCAAGATAGAAGATCAGATTTTTTACTGCTCATCTGTTGATTAACCAGCCTTCGCAAGCCGCTTAACCGGCTTACGGTTTTTTCCCGCCCTCCAGAGGTCGAAATCCCTTTGCAGGTTCAGCCAGAACTCCGGTTCCGCGCCTAATGCGTCGCCAAAAGCCATCGCCGACTCCGCCGAGACACCGCGCCGCCCGTTTATTATCTCGTTTAATCTTGCGTAGGGCCATTTCAAATGGATGGCGAACTTGACCTGGGTTACGCCCATAGGCTCTAAAAACTCTTTTAACAGCATTTCGCCCGGATGCGTGGGCGGTCTTTTCTTTGGAAGCATCTTGCTACGGTT
>DRJW01000374.1 GCA_011052055.1 Nitrospirota bacterium | reverse complement strand
CGCTTTTAAAAAAAGGATCGAAGATTCTCCTGGCCGGCAACGGAGGGTCGGCGGCAGACGCGCAACATATCGCCGCCGAATTTGTGGGCAGATACCTGATCGACCGCCGGGCCTTACCGGCGATCGCGCTTAGCGCCGACACCTCTTGCCTTACGGCTATCTCCAACGATATGGGATATGAAAAAGTTTTTTCACGACAACTCGAAGCGCTGGGGGCTCCGGGAGACCTGCTGTGGGCGCTTTCAACTTCCGGTAACTCCGAAAACCTGTCAAGCGCGTTAAAAACAGCAAAAAGTCTGGGCGTATCCACCGTGTGCCTGCTCGGAAAAGGCGGCGGAAAAATGAAAGGTATGGGAGATATAGAGCTTATCGTCCCTTCAGACGATACACCACGTATTCAGGAGGCGCATATTACTATCGCCCACCTGATATGCGAGGCGGTTGAAACGCAAATAGGAGAGGCAGATTGAGACAGCGCCTTTACAGATTGTTAAACGACGCAAGGCCTGGCAAAGTACTTGTGGTGGGCGATATTATCCTCGACCGGTATGTGGAAGGCTCTGTAGAAAGAATATCGCAGGAAGCTCCCGTGCAGGTTTTCGAGGCGGCCCAGGAGCGCGAACTGCTGGGCGGAGGCGCGAACGTGGCGGCGAACGTGGCCGCGCTTGGAGCGTCTGTTTATCTTGTGGGTGTAGTAGGCCGGGACGATTTCGCCAGGTCTATCCGCGCCATGCTGAAAAAACGGGGTATCAACGCGGGCGGCCTTATTGTGGACGATTCGCGCCCCACAACCCGGAAAACAAGATTTCTATCGGCCGGCCAGCAGATGCTTCGCGTTGACCACGAGATGCGCCACGGAGTATCGATGGAGATAGGCCGGAAAATGCTGGATAAAATAGAGAAGGCTGTTAAAAAATGTAGCGGCGTCATCATTTCTGATTACGGCAAAGGCGCGCTACCCGGCTGGCTGTTAAAAAAAATGTTCGCCATCTGCAAAAAAGCTGGCAGGCAGGTGATAGTCGATCCTAAAGGGGTCGACTACTCAAGGTATCTTGGCGCCACCATGATTACTCCAAATAAAAAAGAGGCGGCGACAGCGACCGGGATAGAAATCAAAAACGAAAAAGATTACAAAAAAGCGGCTCTGCGTATTTTCAAATCAGCCCGCGTCGAAAAGCTCGTTATCACCAGAGGCTCAGAAGGCATGAGCGTTTTCGATAAACCGGACGGGGGAGTCCGTCTACCGGCGGAGGCTCTGGAGGTTTTCGATGTGTCGGGCGCGGGTGATACTGTCATAGCCACACTATCGACCACGCTTTTCTCCGGTTTTTCACTAGACGACGCGGCAAGAGTGGCCAATGTGGCGGCTGGCATTGAAGTGGGGCATGTGGGGGCCTGGCCGGTCACAAAAGAGGATATCCTTGAAAAGCTCAGAAAGGAGGGGCCGGGAGCGGGAAAGCTTATGAGCCAGACGCAAGGCGCCTCCTACGCCGGACAGCTTAGGGCCAGTAACAAAAAAGTCGTTTTTACGAATGGATGTTTCGATCTTTTGCACGCCGGTCATGTAAAGCTGTTACGAAAAGCAAAAGCTTTAGGTGACTGCCTGATAGTGGGGATAAATACCGACAACTCCATTCGGCGTCTGAAAGGAAAAAACAGGCCGCTACTCGACGACAATGACAGGATCGAGATAATGGGCGCGCTCGACTGTGTTGACGCTGTGATACCTTTTGACGAAGACACTCCTTTAAAACTTATCAAGGCCATTAAACCAGATGTGCTGGTCAAGGGAGCCGATTACAATGTTAAAAACGTCGTCGGCCATGATGTTGTAAAACGTTACGGCGGCAGGGTCGAGCTGGTTCCGCTGGCAGTAGGCAAATCGACATCCGGCCTTATTAAAACAATATTAAAAAACCATGGAAAGTAAACCCAAAAATAACGCTCTTATAAAAAAGTGTCTGACTCGATAAAATAAAATGGCTGGCGACTATAAATTCAAACCGGCGGACTTTGAGAAAATCTCCACCTATCCGATAAAAAAGCGCAAAAGCCTTGTAAAGATCGACAACTTTTCCGATCTGAAAAAATATGGCGCGACAGGCCGCTTTACCGATCTGCTTCCTTCGATTTTAAAAGCTGACGACTTAAAAGACGTGGTAGACGCGGTGCGGACGGCTAATAAAAATGAAAAGCCGGTGGTGATGGCCATGGGCGCCCATGTCATCAAATGCGGGCTGTCCCCCATTATCATAGAGATGATGGAGCGGGGAATAATAAACGCCCTTGCTTTTAACGGCGCCGGAGCGGTGCACGACCTGGAGATCGCCTATCATGGCGCCACTTCAGAAGACGTGGCCTCGGAGAT
>DRJW01000373.1 GCA_011052055.1 Nitrospirota bacterium | reverse complement strand
GCCGCGCCACCCCGTTGTGACCGCGCCACCCCGTTGTGACCGCGCCACCTCGCAATGACATGGGCGCGGCTCGTCATTGTATGTGAGTGGTTATCGCTTCGCCACAACGGCGTAGTCGGTGTGGCTGTAGAGCACGTTGTTGAGCTTCATCACGTTCTGGTTGAATTCGTGTATTACAGATTTGTCGAGACCGGACGAGCCATCCTCCGGCAGTGGATGCAGGCGGATACCCTCCGGGTAAGGATTCAGATACTCGATGCGGACATTCTCAAACCCGATTCTTTCTAAAAGAAACTGCAGGGCGAGGGGATGGATCGGTTTGTTGTGGGAAAGGTCGAGATAAAAAGCGGGGCAAAAGGTGGTGAGGCACGCCGCGTTTATCGTCTCGGTAGCGATGGTTGCTCCCACTTCCAGCTTTTCATACGCCAGCTTGAAAAAATCTGTCATAACGTTAACCGGCAGATGCTCCACGAACTGGATGGCGGTAAGCCCGCCCAACGACCCGTCGGGTAACGATTTGAGATATGAAAGAGCGTCGTCCTCCACGACGTGAAGACCCTTGCCCTGGCACTCTTTGACCGCCTCGCCGTTCAGGTCTACGCCGCTCGCTTTAATTTTATTTTCTGTAAAAAGCTCCAGTATCTCGCCCCGGCCGCACCCCACGTCGAGAACGCCGCTTGCGCCTTTAAACCAGTCGATATACACGCTTAAACGGCGCTTGATCTCCTCTCGCGAGCCACGGTGGATATTCTCGAAAAGCATGTAATCGAAAGACTCAAGTTTGTCCCGCTCCTTGTCCACCAAGCTGGAAAACCCCTTGCCCCCGGCCAGCGCTTGGCCCCCGGCCAGCGCTTGGCCCTGGCTTGCGGACTTAAGCTCATCGAGAAGTTTAATGACCCGCCCCTTAAGGAAGATTCCCTGCTTGTCGATGTCGCGCAAGGATTTATTCAGCCCCTTTACACTGGCGTCGAGCGCCTCCACTCTAGAGCCGAGGTTTTCATGGCCGTTAATGATTTGTTCGACACGGCTTTCCATTTCTCTTTCAAAATTCACAAACCGCTCGTCCAGATTCGTCATACGCTGGCTCAGAAACAAAGCGCGCTCCCGAAGGTTAAAAACCTCTTCGACACCGGTTTTTACCGCCTGGTTGAACTGCGCCTGCCGGGTGAGCGAAAATTTCAACGGACGGTGGATGAATTTCTGATACATTATTTTGAACAGTTTCGCCAGTTTGGCTGAAACGCCAGAGCGGTGGGTATGAAGATCGATAGGCGCCGTAACGTCCCAGTTCGAATTGATTATACCCATGATATGCTGGTTCGAGGGGTTGGGCTGATCCGGTATCTGGCCCCTGAGCTTTGAAACCCTGTCGATTTCATTATTGTCGTAGAACCCGGACTCTATTTTTTCGCGCACTCTTTTGTGAATCCGGTCCGAAAGCTCCTTCGGATCGAAATCATCGCCGGAGCTCATTATCAAATCGATCTTCGCTTTTTTTATTTTTTCTGTTTTATCCATAACGTTATTTTATCTTCTCAAGAATCTCCTCAGGGATGCGCCTCGGTTTCATCCTCTCGTTCACACAACACATTCTTGTGAGCCCCTTAACGATTACATCTCCATCTCGTTTGTTTACGACGACATAATTGAATGTCAGCCTCGATCCTTTTACATCCGATTGTAGCAGAAATGGATTATTAGAGGTTCCCCTATATCGGTTTTACCCATTCCGCCTTTTAGCTTCCTCCCACAGCGTGTTCATCACATCTGGCGCCGTCCCGCCCGGCTTTTTATCCTGTTCGGCAAGCTTGTCTTCGATATATTTG
>DRJW01000372.1 GCA_011052055.1 Nitrospirota bacterium | reverse complement strand
CGGCCCCGTCGTGGATGGTGACAAGCTCTTCGATACAGTATTCGCGCCTGCCAGAAGGGGTCACAATGACCACTTCGTCATCCTCTCTTTTGCCGACGAGCGATTTGCCCACAGGCGAGGCCAGCGATATTTTCCCTATTTCCGGATCCACCTCTTCCGGGAAAACGAAGGTATACTCGACAATCTCGCCAGAGTCTACATCCTCAAGTTTCACTTTCGAGCCGAGCCCGACCCTGTCTTTCGGTATAGCTTTTATGTTGACCGAGAGTATTTCGCTGATTCTTTTCTGGAGCTGTCCCATCCTTGATTCAACGAACTGCTTCCTCTGCTTGGCGGCGTCATACTCCGCGTTTTCAGACAGGTCGCCATAATCGGCGGCTCTTTTAAGCTCTTTGGGTATCTCAACCAACAGCTCCCGGTTGAGTAGCTCAAGCTCGTCTTCAAGTTTTTTTACGATTTCAAACCGCATTGCTTTAAAATAGAAAAATAGGGATTAGCTGGAATTATATCGTATATGAAGATGAACCGGTCATTTTTCGTAAAAACTTTTTTTATATTAATATCGATAGCCGCTTCCGCGACCTTCACAGGCGCCCAATCGGCGCGGGGCGAAATATACGACCATGTAAACTCCGCAGTGGATATCCTGACAATGGAAATCAAGCGCGACAGGGAGTTGATAAAGCCTGCGATGTGGGGCAATCAATTGAGAAAAGTGAGAAAAACGCTGGCAAAGGATCTCGAATTTAAAGAGCCTGTCGCCCAAAGCTTGACCAAGTATCAAAAACCGGCGCTCAATCAGGCGATAAAAATATTCATAAGCACAGCCGAAGCCGAGCGAAAAATCACAAAAGGAAAAACTGTCAGCTTTCGTCTGAGGCATCAGGCCTATTACACGCTCAGGGATAATATCCCCAGGAAACAAACCGCTCTTCGCATCTTTAAAAACTGGCTCGGAAATTAATCCGAGCCAGTCTCCTTAGCTTAAATATTCACTATTCCGCCATCGACGATGATTTCCTCTCCAACGATAAAAGAGGAGTCCGAAGACGCCAGAAAAACAGCGACAGTTCCTATCTCGCTCGCTTCTCCGAACCTTTTCAGAAGAGGTTTTTCCCTGAACTGATCCTTCATTCCATCTATCTGACTCTCAGGAACTCCGATCCTGCCATAAATCGGCGTTTCGACAGGGCCGGGGCTTATTGTGTTCACCCTGATTCCCCTGTCGGCCAGTTCGGCGGACAAGGTTCTTGAAAGCGACCGGACAGCCGCCTTGGTGGCGCCATAGACAGACATGCCGGGGAAGCCCAGGCTTTGCGCGATCGAAGCGATCAGAATGATCGAAGCTCCGTCGTTTAAAAACGGGAGCGCTTTTTGGATAGTAAAAAAGGCTCCCTTGAAATTAAGATCAGACATGCTGTCGAAAATCGCCTCGTCCACCTGATCGAAAGGCGCCGCTGTAAGTCCTCCGGCGTTGACCACCAGGACATCGATCTTGCCAAGTTTGTCGTCAACTTTTGCGTAGAGAGCGTCGAGATCATCAAATTTTGTGACATCGCCCTGGTGGGCCACGGCCCCGTTTCCAAGTTTGCTTTTAGCCTCGTCCAGGGTTTTTTTGTTGCGCCCCATGATCGCGACTT